>NZ_CALLVP010000071.1 GCF_938010505.1 uncultured Veillonella sp.
TGGTTCGTGACTATGAAAGCTATAAAAAACTGTTCTGCGAATGTGGCGTTGAATGCTACATCATGAACACAGGCTTCTTCTTGGAAAATAAAATTCCTAAAGAAGTTACTCTTGATTTGTTAGAGCGTTTGGTAGAAGGCACATTGGACTTTAAACCATTCTATAAATACGAAAATCTTTCTTATGTAGAGGTTCCTGGTTTTGAACCTCCATTCCAAGTGCGTGAATACCATCACCAATTACACCAAGCTTTCGAATTCCGTTATGACTATGTAGAAAAACTCATCGGTCATAAAAATGAATTGCCTCAAGAAGTATTGGATGTACTTAAAACGTTAATGTAATATTGAGATTTAACTAGACTTTCAATGTCATATTGGATTTAACTAACTTCTCAAATAAAAAGGCCCTCCTATAGGAGGGCTTTTTTATGTACATTAATACTATGTACAATAATACTATTTACTGGGATATGTGATCTTACTTGAAATCAATATTTTACTCATATATATTTAATTAGTAATTTAGTAATATATAGTTATAAGAAAAATAATGTTTTATTATAAGGAACTCTATATGGATATAAAAGACATTAAATATATTAGCACCATCGTAGAGATGGCATCGTTTTCAAAGGCGTCTAAAAAATTATATATTTCTCAGCCTGCGTTGAGTCAAAGTATTCGTCGTATTGAGGCTGAATTAGGTGTTCCTATGTTTGCTCGCGATCGGACTAAGGTGGTGCCTACAGCAGCAGCGCTACAAATTGCAAAAGAGGGGATGCCCTTAGTTCAAAAGGTGGAGGCACTAACGCAGTCTATCATAAATCAAGGAACGGATGTGGCTTATCATGTACGGATTGGCCTATCTCAATTCTATGGACATCATATGCTAGGAAAAACCTTGAAGAGCTTTCAACAAATTGAACCTTCTTGGGAATTTCATGTTGTAGAAGGGGAATCTCACTTCTTGGAACAGCAAATTTGTGATGGATTAGTGGATGTAGGGTTATTTCCAACGCCTATTTACTCACAAGCTCTTGAAAGTTACCCTGTTTTAGATGAGCAGATTCTATTGGCCATTAGTGTGGAAAACAAGAAGGCAATAGCTATTGCGGACTCCCTCATGACATCTGATGGAATTCGTGAGATTGCACCTTTTGGAGCATTTCCATTCATTCTACTAAGAGAAGGCCTCAAATTGCGGACTTTGGTAAATCGTTTATGCCAAGCAGAGTCCTTTGTGCCAAAAGCCGTCATTGGCTCTGAAACTCTAGATACATGCCGGTCCTTAGTAGAAGATGATTATGGTATTACGTTCTTGCCGAGCACGCTCAATAGTAAGGGGGATGACGATAAGGTTAAATTCTATTCTCTTGCATCAAAACTCTGTTTCCGCCAATTAGTTCTCGTGGCAAGATCAGATAGAGCTAAGCGTTTCCACTTGTCTGAAGTAGCAAACATTATGCAACAGTTCTTATAAAGAATATGTGCAAAGTTATGAACAGTATAATTTGGAATTGGTGGAAAATATTGATAAATCAATTAATAAATAGATAAATTAATAGACGAATCAATATAAAAATCAATATATAATTAGATCATTATATAGTTGAAGAGATTAATTCCTATAAATATAGGGAATTAATCTCTTTTTGTTTTGTGAGAGGAAACTGAAGGAATCGAATTAAATAAATATAGTAAATAACAATATTCTTACATAGAAATGAGTCAAAAAATTCCCAAAAAATAATTGACAAATGTCCTGTCAGAAAATATACTTATAGTAGTTTAAAACATATTCAGAAGATAGGATTTAAAATCCGCAATAAAGGTGGATTTAACTTAAATAAGAGTAGAATATGTTTTCTTATTATTGTCGGTTGGCCTATGTAGGTCCCTAGGAGGTTTACTATGAGTAAAGAAGTGGAAAATAAAAAGACTCATGAGCATAATTGTCAAGGTGGCAAGCAGCATGAACAGAATACTGAACATGCTCATAAGCATGAAAGTACTAAACATGAAGGCCACAAGCATCAGCATGGTCACCATTGCCATTGCGGTGGACATCAGCATGATTACGGTCATCATCACCACGACCATGACCATCATTACGATCACGACCATGGCCATGATCATCATAACGGACACGATCATGAACATAGTCATACAAAGGCTATGCCAACGGATAAATGGGTGCCGCACACGCATGAGCCAGGGGTGCCTCATGAACATGGCGTAAACGACTATATGAAAGCCGTTGCGGAGTATCGTAAAACATGGCCTACAAAACAAGATGTTATCGAACAAACACCAGATCCTGCGGTACGCGAAATGATTCTTCGTATGGAGCAAATTGGTTGTGATACAGTATTTGATCGTTTTGACAAACAACAACCTCAATGTACATTTGGTATTGCCGGTGTATGTTGCCGTATCTGTTTCATGGGTCCATGTAAAATCACACCTAAGAGCCCTCGCGGTGTCTGTGGTGCCGATGCAGACCTTATCGTTGCTCGTAACATGACACGTGCTGCTGCAGGTGGTTTAACACAACATGGTGCACATGCTCGTGAAATTTTGATCTCCTTAAAAGCTGCTGCTACCGGTGAATTAGATATTCCAATTATGGGCGAAGAAAAAATTCGTACCGTATGTAAAGCTTTCAACATCCCTGAAGAGGGCCGTTCTTTAAAAGAAGTGGCGAACGATTTAGCAGATGTTCTTTTAGAAGATTTGAGCCGTGCATTGCCTGGTGAATATAAAACAATTACAGCCTTAGCACCTGCGGAACGCCGCGAAGTTTGGAAAAATTTGGATATCTTGCCTATTTCCGCTTACAATGAAGCCTTTGATGCATACCATCGTACATGCGTAGGTACTGATGGCGATTGGGAAAGCAATATGAAACAATTCTTGCGTTGTGGTCTTGCTTTCACATTCACTGGCGTAGTAGCGGCAGACATCGCTACAGATGCATTATTTGGCCTTGGCGGTCGTCGTACATCTAAAGTTAACATTGGAGCCTTGAAAAAAGGGTATGTTAACATCGCTGTTCACGGTCACTTGCCAACTTTGGTATCTCAAATCTGTACAATTGGTGCTTCTGAAGAGTATTTAGAAAAAGCGAAAGCTATCGGTGCTAAAGGCATTCAATTCTACGGCATTTGCTGCTCCGGTTTATCTAGCATGTACCGTTATGAAAATGTTATCCCATTGTGTAATGCTATTGGTGCAGAACTTGTACTTGGTACTGGCGCACTCGATTGCTGGGTAGCAGACGTTCAAGACGTATATCCTGCTATTATGGATGTAGCGCGTTGTTTCAATACAAAAGTTATCACTACATCTGATGCAGCTCGTTTGCCGGGTGCAGAGCATATCGGTTACGATCACCACCACAGCAATTTGGCAGAAACTAAGGAATTGGCTCGTAAAATCTTGGATCGTGCCCTTGAAGCTCATGAATTGCGTAAAGGCATGCCTGTATTTATTCCGCCATACGAAATCACTGCAGAAGTTGGCTTCTCTCCAGAATCTACTGTTAAACATTATGGTTCCTTCAAACCATTGGCAGAGGCGTTAAAATCTGGTAAAGTTCGCGGTATCGTTAACGTAGTAGGCTGTTCTAACCCACGTGTTATCTACGAAAAAGCAACTGTAGATATCGTTGATACACTCATTAAAAACGGCTGTATCATCTTAACAAATGGTTGTGCGTCCTTCCCATTGATGAAGCTTGGCTACTGTAATACAGATGCTATTAAGAAATGTAGCCCTGCGTTGCAAGAGTTCTTAGGCGATGATCAACCACCAGTATGGCATGTAGGTGAGTGTGTAGATAACGCTCGTTCCTCCGGTATTTTCGGTGGTATTGCAGGTGAATTAGGGCTTAACTTGCCTCAAATGCCGTTTGCTATGTCTAGCCCTGAATGGTCCAATGAAAAAGGTATTGATGCATCCCTTGGCTTCCGTTTAATGGGTATCAATACATACCACTGCGTTGAGCCGCCTACACAAGGCTCTGATGCCGTTACAAAATGGCTTAAAGAAGACACTAAACACACATTAGGCTCTGTTATGTACGTAAATACAGATCCTGCTAAAGTAGCTGAAAAAATCTTGGCAGATATCGATGCTAAACGTGCTGCTTTAGGTTGGACTGAAGTAAAATAGTTTATCTTTTTGATAAATTATAATTTGTAGTTACGTATAAAAACACCCTCTATAGATCTTGTAGTTATTATGACTATTAGACTTTAGAGGGTGTTTCTTATTGTTTGTATATAGATTTTGGGGTAGTGTTGTATTAGCTGTAACCTAGTGTGCTAATTGTTTTAGGGGCTATTAAAGTGCGATGGTTTCTCCATCTTCAGGAACTGCTACATGGCTTTCGATATGAGTGCCTTTGATAAATTTGTGCACATCCTTACGGCTTATTGCTGTATGATTAACTGTATCCATGTGAACAGCGATGATTTTAGCCTCTGGTTTGCGTACCACCATGCGGCCAATATCTTTTGTACCCATAATAATACTATCTTCAAAGCCTAAAATTTGAGCATATCCTGTATTCATAATAATAACGTTAGGGTCAAAACGAAGTAGTGCCTTTTCTACATCGCTTGTCCACACCGTATCGCCTACAAGGTAAACTGTTGGTTCGTCCTGTGCTTCAAAAATAACTCCCATCGCATCGCCTGCTAATGGTGCGAGAATTGGATTTGCATACATTTCTACAGTGCCGTGAGAGCCACCTGTTTTTCTCAATGTGATACCATTAAACTCTAGACTTTCAAAAATGATGCGTACATCATTAAAGCCTTGTGACGTAATAAGTTCTTTGTCCGCTGTATTTTGTACAAAAATAGGAAGTGATTTTGGAATAGAATTAATTGCCGTATCATCCCAATGATCGAGATGTGTATGTGTAACTACTACTGCAGTTATATCGCTTAATAGATCATCTATTGATACAGGTAAATCAACCATAGGCATTCTCTGTTGATAGTTAAATGTTCCTTCAAAGCCAGGATAAGTATCTTTTGGTGCTAAAAATGGATCAATAAGAAATGTTGTGTTTTTTATTGTTAATTTTCCCGTTGCATTTCGAATGTGAGTATATTGTGTCATAGTTATCTCCTTAATTGAAGTATTGTTGATTTAGTTGAATAGATTACTATTTGTAATCTCTAGAATTAGTGTACCTTATTTTGTTATACTAGTCTCAACAATAATTAACACTCTGTTTATTAATATACACATTGTATAAAAGTGTCTATGTTGGAGGTTTTATGATAACTCGAAAAGAAATGACACGTAGGTTGTTAAAAGAAGGGTTGCTTAGCTGTCTAGAGAACCATTCTTTTGAGTCTGTAACAGTAACATTGTTGTGTAAAACGTCAGGTATAACTCGTTCTACTTTTTATTTACACTATAGTAATATTATGGAAATTGTTGATGATTTAGTGGATGATGCAATTGCTTATTCAAACCCAGGAATGGTAGATAATAATAATTTACAAACTATAGCTAAAACCTTATCAGCTGCTTCTGATTCTGTGTCATTGAGAGAAGCATACGATTCTATTTTTGATAGACTACCGTTATGTCAGCGTATTATACGACATAAAAAGTATTTACCTTTATTTTTAGATGAACAAATTTCAGAATATGTATTACAACGCATTATACGGTGCGAAAAAGATCGGCAAGGACTGGTTATGGCAGAAGCACTTGGGATTTCATTTGATGTGGGTGTATCCGTTTTTGTATTTTTAGTACACGGACTATATGCTATTAATAAAGAATACAAGTGGTCTCAGAGCGATGAGTGGTTAGAAGCTCAGAAAATTATTTTTGAACTCGTTTATCGTGGTTTACAAAGTAAATAGTATTCATACTCGCTTATGTTTTAGTATTCTATGAAGTTTTTATACAACGAAAAAAGGACTCCATTTGGAGTCCTTTTTTCATGTAAGGGGAGTGTTAGTATTAATATCAAATGAATCATGTATTTAAACAAGTAGTAGGTTTGGGGTTAGTATTACTTGTCGGGAGATAAATACACGTATGGCAACCAGGGAATTGTTACCTTTATCTATCATTTGACGTTATCATTATAGGAATGGTAAATGAGTTAAAAATGAAGAAACATAATAAATTTCTTTAAATTTCTTATATTTGTAAAAAACATGGTAATTAATTTTAATTATTGTTGATAAATATGGGACAATTTTGGTATTATATAAAGGAGAAGGTGTATATTTTATAAAGGTTTATCCACATTAAGCTTTTATAAAATATACAGCTCGATAGCATGAGAGGGGCAGTCATATGAGTAAAATATTCACCATATTAACACTTTTGTGGCTACTCAGTATAGGGGGGACTACTAACGCAACGGACTGGTACTATGTTGGACCAGATGCATCAGGAAACCAATTATTTATTGACAATGACAGTGTACAGAAGAGTGATTACGATGCGCTTTTGTGGTTGCGAGTTAATGAACTGGGTGGCGACGAATTGCGATATAAAGTTTATATCAGTAGATATAATCGAACCATGGAAATATTGAAGGTAGATGCGTACATGTCAGACGGGACGCCGTATGAGAATGTAGAATTTAATGAGAATCCTGAGCCTATTGCAGGGAACACAAATGGTCAAGCTATTTATATTTTATTATGGAAATAAAAGAACCATCTAGTACAGCAAACTAGATGGTTCTTTTTATGTGTAAAATATTTATAAAGCATTAGGGAATATTTTATATACTATATCCTCTAGATGTAGAGAATGGTATATATGAGGTTTTTAGACTTGAGCTGTATTGCGAGTCAACTCTAAGTCTTGAATCATTTGGAGATCGTCTTGAGGTGAACGACCGCCAGTAGTTAAGTAGCCACCAACCATGATACCGTTTAGGCCACCTTTTAGAGCATAAGCTTGTAAGTCTCGTAGATTTACTTCGCGGCCACCTGCAGTCCGTATCAATGCGTTTGGCAAGATGAAACGGAATACAGCGAAGGTACGTAAGATATCCAATGGACGTAAAGCTTCGTTGCTTTCAAATGGAGTCCCTTTAACAGGATTCAAAATGTTTAATGGCACGGAGTCAATATGTAAACGTTTAAGTTCGAACGCCATTTCTACGCGTTGTTCTAATGTTTCGTTGAGCCCCAGGATACCGCCAGAGCAAACACGGATGCCTGCTTTTTGCGCATTATCGATGGTAAACATTTTATCCTCGTAGGAATGAGTAGTACAAATGTCTGGGAAGTGGCTAGGTGCCGTTTCGATATTGGAGTGGTATCGAGTCACACCGACTTCTTTTAATTTGAGTGCTTGTTCGTAAGTTAACAAACCAAGAGAACAGCAGATTTCAAGGCCAATTTCGTTTTTAATGCGATCTAATACATGAATGATTTGATTAAATTCATCAGGGTTATTAGTATTACGACCACTCGTTACGATGGAAAAACGAATTGCCCCTGCTTCTTTAGCTTTACGAGCTGCATTAAGAAGGCTTTCCTCATCCATAAAAGGATACTCTTGAACGCCTGTATCATGGTGTGCAGATTGAGCACAGAACTTACAGTTTTCAGGACATTTGCCAGATCGAGCATTAACAATGGCACATACATCCACTGAATTGTCATTGAAGTGCTGGCGAATTTTATCAGCCATAGCGAGTAAAATCATAGTATCATCGTCTGAAGTGTGAATCAGTTCGATTGCTTCTTCCTTAGTGATCTCGCCACCGTTCATAATGCGGTTTGCAATAGTAATGATTTTTTCGTATGTACCCACTTGGGATGGTTGTTGATCTATAGGCAAAGCCATAATAGCCTCCGGAAATTGTTAACCTAATAAAAAATAATATATTGACAATTTGATTGTAATCCTTCGCGCATAAATTGTCAACTTAATGTATTAATTGGTTAACAAAATTTATATATATTATCTTAGATGGTAAGTTAGATATTGTGTTAGATGTTCTTTTGTGAAAATCATATGTGGTTATTTTATAATTTATATTTATTAATAGTTAAGAGAAGTTTAGTTTAACTATATCTTTTTTGCCCTAAATGATAGTTATTTTTAAGTTATCTTTAACGTTTTGTAGTATAATAAACTATTGTAATTACTATATATATAACTATAATAAAAGTACTAATACAAGGAGTGGATATAGATGCAGCCATTTCGATTTATACACTGTGGTGACCTGCATTTAGGGGCACCCTTTCAATATGCTACAGGTATTAGCAATGCCGTTGATCGTGCCGTGAGTGAAGCTACCTATGTAGCCTTAGATGAAATTGTTGATACTGCTATTGCGGAACATGTTCATGCTGTCGTGATAGCTGGTGATATTTATAATAGCGAAGACCATAATTTAGAGGCTCAAGTTCGTTTTGTGCGCGCCATGTATCGCTTGGCAGAGCATCGTATTGCGGTCTATATGGTGCAAGGTAATCATGATCCTGCTGAAAGCTGGAAAGCACAACTACAGATGCCAGATAATGTATATGTATTTTCTAGCGAACAAGTGCAGCGCTTTCCGCTCATCGTTAACAATATAGAAATTGGTGGCGTATACGGCATTAGCTGTGGTCATGGTAATGAAAGTGACAATTATGCCCGCCAATACCGAGCTTTTGAGCGGGATGAGTTTTCTCTTGCTGTTATGCATGGAAGCGTGGGCTCTAGTGTAGGTTCTGAAAATCACAATGTAACAGGACCTTGCAACTTAACTGATTTAGTTGAGGCCGCTATGGATTACTGGGCATTAGGTCATATTCATAAATCTCAAGTTCTTAGCGAGGAACCTCTCGTTGTGTATGCAGGGAATCCGCAAGGCTTGCATCGTAAAGAAACTGGTCCGAAGGGATGCTATCTTGTGAATGTATCTCACAATGGACATTGTAAACCGAGATTTATCGAAACAAGCGCCATTCGATTTGAGGAAATCAAGATTGATATTGTAGGCATGCAAAATGAAACAGATTTTTTGGAGATTTTGCGTCGTAAAAAAGATAATCTACGCAAGCAACATAAGAAAAATATTTTGTTATCCATCGTTTTAGCCGGCACGGGACCGCTACATCGCCTATGTACTCAAGAGGGCATTCGGAATTTATGGTTACAAGAGTCTCAAAATGAAGAGAAAAGCAAATCTATCTTCGTTATGCCTTACCGCATCATTTCTAATACTCGACCTAGCATTAACTTAGCTGAGCGACGTTTGTTAACAGATGTAGTAGGTGATTACTTGCGTGCTTATGACGATATGGTAGATGGAGATGCGGTACAGACTGCTCGCCAAATAATGACCGAACGTCCTGAATTTAAGCGCTTAGGTGTATATGCCGATTTATTGAGTGATGAATTATTACAACGCGCTTTGAAACGTTGTGAAATTGAAGGTGTTACAGTATTGATGGGGGCTAGTGATGAACATTAAACGCATACGATTTGATGAATTTGGCCCGTATCACAACTGGTCTTTCACTACGGGGGATAATGGGGTTCAACTTATGTATGGCCCCAATGAAAGTGGTAAAACCTCCTTGCTCGAAGGGATGCGTACCTTATTGTTCGGTGGCATTCATAAGGCATATAGTCCTATGACGGGTGCCCTTGATGTAGAGCGTAATGGTGAAAGCTACTACATCGGGCGTAAGGGTAAACAGTTAGATTTTTATAGTCCTGGAAATCCTGCCATCCATGAAGAGCCAGCACAATATTGGTGGCATGGTATCGATAAAAAGACATACAACCGCATATTTGCATTGACGCTCCAAGACTTACAAGGTCTCGATGTGTTGCAAGAGGTAGAGGTTCGCTCTCGATTCTTTGGCGCTGAAGGGGGCGAGCACTTAGGTGCTGTTGTTAAAGATGTTGAAAAAGGGGCTACAGATTTACTTGTAGCATCCTCAAACGGTAAACGTCGCATCAATGTATTGATGGATGAGCTCAAGGAAAATCGCCAAAAGCTGAGTCAGTTGGCGGAGCATGAAGCGCAATATGTGGAATTACAAACCGTCTTTCACAGTACAGAGCAAACCGAAATGGAATTGCAAAATCAGTTGAAAGAATGGAAGGAATACCGGGATGGCATAGATGTAGTATTGCGTGCGTGGGATACGTATCGCCGCAGTGAAGAGGCGCGTATGCACATGCAGCAGTACAATAGTGAACTCGACTTGAGCCGTGATGAGTTCCTCGGTATCGATGAAGAGATCAAACGAGCTCAGGACAATATGCAATTATGGCAGGAAAAGGAAGCGGCGTTGATGCCAGCAAACTTTAGCCCTGACAGTCCGTTTGGTACGTATGGTCAAGACATTGAAGACCTCATTCAACAAGGTGCCAAATGGGAGCAATTACGCCGTGAGTGTGAAGAAGGGGATGCCTATATCCATAAGGTTAGAGAACAATTGGAATTCTCTCGTACCTTACATTCTGCGTGGCGTCATGATGAGCCGATGGCGGACGATATCAACTGGTTTGATGGAGAGCGATTGGCAAGTCGTTTGCGCACTGCGAAAGATCAACTTTTACATTGGCAAGATCGAAAGCCTGCGGAGGCTTCTGATGAGTTGCCAATGGCGAACCTTGAAGGTGCGTCTCTGCCTAACTTTAGTGAAGAAGCTTTGGCTAAAAAAGAGCATTTGGAACGTGAATTAGACCGTATCTTAATGGATATGGATCGAGTAGAGGATAAGCGCGACAGCTATGGTACAGATGTACAGCCTACTAATTTACCTAAATGGTTACAGCGTATTAGCGGTATCGGCACCGTTATAGGTGTGTTGGTAGTGTTAGCAGGCCTTTTGGTTCTTGAATCCGTACTTTACACTATTGGTGGTTTTATCTTATTGATTCTGTTTATGGCGCTTTTCTGGTACGCTACTTGGAGAGCTCATAATGGTAACGCGGATGTATCTAAATTGAACTACGAGTTACAGATTCTTTCTTCTCGTAAATCTGATATAGAGCATCAACTAGAGGCTTTGATTAATGCTGCCACCCCTGTGGCAAGTTCTGTACCATCCTTAGATGGGGTGGCACATCTTGAACGTTGGATTCAAGAAGGGCATACATTACAAGGTATTTACGATGAAGCCCTCGCAGCGTGGCAAAATTGGCTGCCTCAAGGGGCGGCTAAGAGCCTTAACGAAGATGATTTCTTCGGCCTAAAACAAGAGTATGATCAATATCATGAACAGTTACGTACTATTGAAGGTTATGAAAAACGCTTAGTAGAGCATAAAGAGGGGTTGCGCGTTATCGAAGATCAAGCGATGACCTTGTGGTATAACCTTGGTGTAGAGGCGCCAGTATCTCCAACAGAGCTAAAACGCATTTATAACCAATATAAAAACTTTCAGCAAAACAAAATCGTATGGGAACAAAAGGAAGCACAACGTAAAAGCTTCCGCAACGAATACGATAATTGGCATCGCAAGGAAAAAGAACTACTCCTTCGCCAAAAAGAATTGCTTCATAAAGCTGGTATGGAAAGCTCTAACGAGTATCGTCAACATCTTATCGATGAGGACCAATACAAACAGTGGCAAACCATCTATAAACAAAGTCAGGTGCAGCTCGATTTATTAGCTCCTGATGCGGAGAATAAAGACTTGTTCTATCGTCGTTTGCGAGAAGGTAATAAAGATAACTGGCTAGATGAATTGGCTCACTCCGAGCGTGAAATGGCATCTATTGAAGATAAGTTGGCTACCTTGTACGAACGTCGTGGTCAAATTGTAGAAGCCATGCGGACGCTTGGCTCTGACCAAGAACAACATAAAATGTTGCAAGAACGCGAAGCTTTACGAAATGAATTAGAGTCTGCACTCGAAGATTGGGCCACACAAGTGTTGATAGGCTATTGTATGGATAAGGCTCAACAATCATATGAACAAGAAAAGCAACCTCATATGTTAGAACTTGCGTCTTCTTATGTAGAACGCCTAACTGGAGGCTTGTACACGCTAGATATCCTCGGTATCAACAAAGGAGTAGCGCTTATCAACAACAATGGGGAACGATTAGAACTTAAATTCTGGTCTAGTGGCTTAGCTGATCAAGTGTACTTGTCATTGCGACTCGCCCTAGCGAAGGTATTCTCTTATCAAGTGGAGTCCTTGCCGATTATCTTGGACGATATTCTTGTGCGCTTTGACGAAAACCGTCAGCGTAGTGCTTTAGAACTATTGGCTGAGCTTGGGAAAAATCAACAGATTTGGCTCTTTACTTGTCAACGCTCCGTATATGATATGGCTCAATCCATTATGGGTATCGATTGCCATAGATTGAGTCGTAGTTGAATGAATTTCAGACTGGAATTAAAGACTTAGTCAAATTAAAGTAGTGATTACATTACAGTACTAGTAAATTTAACGACATACTTGAATTAAAGTCTTAGTTTAATCAAAGTGGTAATGAAATAATAATCCCTGTGGAGGCATATGCTTTCACAGGGATTATTAAAGAATAAATAATGTAAGTGATTGTAACTAAAGTAACTGTTTTAGTTACACAAGTGTGTTAGTATACATTTAGAATGAAAGGGGTTGGGTACTTGAACACAGCATATTTGGACATGATCCAAGGAAAGAACCCTGGTGTGACGCCTGTATGGTATATGCGACAAGCTGGTCGTAGCCAAGCGGAATACCGCAAAATCAAAGAAAAATATACTTTATTTGAAATTACAAAAGAACCTGAGCTATGTGCTCGCGTTACGGAATTACCTGTTAAGGAATACGGTGTCGATGCGGCTATTCTCTACAAAGATATTATGAGCCCAATGGTGGCTATGAATGTAAATGTAGAGCTCAAGGCTGGTGTGGGGCCTGTGTTTAGCACGCCTATCCGCTCTATGGCTGATGTGGATAAATTAGAAACCTTTGATCCTACAAAGGTAGATTATATTGCGAAAACGATTACATTATTAACCTCTGGTATGCTCGACGTGCCGCTCATTGGTTTCTGCGGGGCACCGTTTACTATTGCGTCCTACCTTATCGAAGGGGGTCCAACGAAGAATTACAATAAGACTCGCGGTATGCTCATCGGTGCTCCAGATATGTGGAATGCATTGATGACAAAACTAGCGGACATGTCCATTGCGTACTTGTCCATGCAAGCCGAAGCGGGTGCTAATGCACTTCAAATCTTTGACTCTTGGGTAGGTGCTGTTAATGCAGATCAGTATAAACAAGGGATTTACCCTCATATGGAGCGGATTATAAAGACTGTGAAAGCTAAATATCCTCATTTGCCAATGGCCATGAATGGTGTTGGTACGGATCATTTGGTGTCTATTTGGTCTCACTTGCCTTTAGATGTCATTGCCCTTGATTGGCGTAGTTCCATCGTTATGGCAAACGAGCGTGGCGTAACACAAACGGTACAAGGTAACTTGGATCCGGCGTATTTGTTCGGAGACGAAAAAATATTGGCCCGTGAAGTGGATCGCATCTTGCTCGACGGCGTTCGCTATGGGCGCCATATCTTTAATTTAGGTCATGGCGTATTCCCAGAGGCAGATCCTCAAAAACTCCATTGGCTAACGGACTATGTGCATGAACGTAGTCGTGAGATTTGGGCTCAAGAGAGGTAAATTAGTGAAAGTAGAAAAAAAGGGATTATTATTCCTGTCTTATGGTAGCCCTTTAAGTAAGGATGATTTAGTACCCTATATGACGAGCATTCGTCGTGGCCGTGTACCAACGGAAGCAGAGCTTACAAATCTCACTAATCGTTATGATACAATCGGTCAATGGGAAAATATTGAGCTCCAAACTATGGCAGAGTGCCAATATAAAGCCTTGCTTACTCTGTTGCCAACTATGCCTTCCGCTATTGGTTTTTTACACATGAAACCATCCATTGCAGATGCGGTTGACTCCTTAGTCCAGCAAGGAGTGGAGCATATTATGGCTATTGTAACAGCTCCATTCTTCACCGCTCTTGGTACTGGAGCTTATGAAAAACAAGTGCAAGCAGCCATTTCAAACCATGATAATGTGACATTCGACTTTATCCGTTCCTGGTGGAATCAACCAACTTTCAAGGAATACTGGGTAAAAGCAATTTCAAAGTGTGTGAATAATGATACATCAGAATGTGTAGATAGTATTAACGCTGATTGTGTGAAAAGTGTTAAATCAGTGTGTGTAGATAGTGCTAAAGCAGAGTGCGCAGTCGTAGATGCGGACGGTAAAAATGTGTTCGTTATTTTTAGTGCTCACAGTATACCTCTTATCAATAATCATGGTGGCGATTCGTACGCGTTAGCTTTAGAGGAAAGCGCTAAAGAGATTGCTGAATATTGTAAATTACCGAACTGGACTGTGGCATGGCAAAGTGCGGCTCCTCATGGCCAATGGTTGGGTCCTACTGTAGAGGATGCAATCAATGAAGCTTTACAAACTGGTGCTACTCGCATTGCTTTTGTACCATTTGGATTTGTAAGCAATCACGTTGAGGTACTGTACGATAATGATGTGGAGTGTAAAGAACTCGTTGAAGCAAAGGGCGCAACATATATGCGTGCACCCATGCCAAATTGTAATGAAACATTTTTACAAGCAATGGCGAGTGCAATAATAGAAAGGATTCATTCGTGAACGTAACAATTGTGGGCGGTGGCTTAACAGGGCTAACAGCGGCTTATTATTTAGGTCATGCAAAGCCAGAATGGACCATTACTCTTTACGAACAAGCACCACGATTTGGTGGGAAAATACAAACGCAACGAGTTGATGACTTCGTAGTGGAACTCGGTCCTGACTCCTATTTGGGTCGTAAAACAGAAATGACAGATCTCGTGCATGATCTTGGGCTAGGGGATACCCTTGTGTCAAATGAAACAGGCCAAGCCTTTGTGTATGATAAGGGCTCTATCCACCCAATTCCGGGCGGCTCCATCATGGGCATTCCTACGGAAATGATGCCTTTTGTAAAAGCAACGCTCATTTCCTGGCCTGGTAAATTGCGTGCTGGCTTAGATTATTTTAAGAAACCATACCAACTTGATGAAAATGGGGATGTATCCATTGGTCATTTCTTCGAATACCACTTAGGACAAGAAATGATGGACAAACTCATCGAGCCTCTTTTAGCTGGCATCTATGGTGGCGATATTTATAAAATTAGCTTATTGTCGACATTCCCTCATTTTATTCAAGTAGAACAAAAATATGGAAACATGGTAAAAGGTATGATGGCTGCTAAGATGAGTCACTCCAAAGCAGGTGTCTCTAAGGCCGCCAAAGGGGCTGTTACTGAAGGTGATGTGCCTCGATCTGGTAAAGGAACCATGACGGACCGTCAATTTGAAAGCCACGAAGCTAAGACTAATCAAGATAGTGTTGCTGGTAATAGTGTAAGCGGTTCTAGCCATGTGACAAAGACTAGTGCTAATCATCAGTCTGCTAAGGCGCAAGCGGATATGGAAAGTCGCAAGGGTACTGCTGCTCAATCGGGTATGTTCCGTCAATTGACAGGTGGCCTTGAAAGCGTGATTACCGCTATCGTTGAGGCCATGCCTAGTAATGTACATTTGCATACAGGTGCGCTAGTTTCTGATATTCGATATGTTGATGGCGTATATGCAATCGATGTAGTGAAGTCGTGTAACGATTCTTGTGGGTGTCAATCTATTGCTGATAACAGTCTGAACAAGAGTGATTCAGCTACAGAGGTGCTTCTTAATAAAGCTCCTATTATGGCAGATCATGTGATTATCAGTACGCCTCCGGCAACATATACGCAATGGTTCAAGGATGATGCGGGTTTTAATTTCTTGCGTTTCATGGAGCAATCTAGTTGTGCCATTGCTATTATGTCCTTTGATAAAAGCACCTTTGATGGTGATTTAAAGGGATCAGGTCTTCTCATTACTCGTAACACGGATACACCTCTCACAGCGTGTACTATTTTAAATCAAAAATGGCCACAAACAACGCCTGATGATCAGGTGGTTTTGCGCGTCTTTATTGGTAAGCCTGGCAATGATGTGGTAGAACGACTCAGTGAAGAGGAACTTTCAGAATTAGCAGTCAAAGAAATTCAACATATCATGGGTTTCTCTGTCAAACCAGAGTGGGTGCGCATCAATCGTCTCATTCACTGCATGCCTCAATATAATGTAGGCCATCGTGCAGGCATTAAAGCAGTCCGTGAACATGTGGCGGAACAGTATCCAAATTTACACCTTATCGGTACGCCATTTGATGGCATTGGTATTCCTGATGGTGTAAAACAAGCAAAAGAACTCGTAGAAAAACTTGTGAATGACAAGTAGGATAGTGACTTGCTTAAAAGAGTTAGTATAGTATTAAGAGGCATAGGATTATCTCAGCCTAAAAGCAGTAGTTTAGTCTTAACTAAAGAATATACTAATAAAAAATCTCAATAGAAACTAAATTGAAAAGACTCCATATGCTATAATAATTATTGGAGTCTTTTGATTTCCGTAAATATAGATATACATTATTATTTTGATATAATCACCATAGATAGGAGTGATCATAATGGGAAAAGCAATCCCTACAGTAGAAGGTTGGCATAGCCAACATATGGTATTTGCCATGGATTTCAGCGCATGGAACTGCTTCACAGCTGATGAAAAAGCAGCTGCGCGTAACGAATTAAAAGCATTCTTAGCAGAACTTGAAGCTAAACATCAAGCTAAAGAAGGTAGCTATGCATTCTATGATTGTAATGGAGCAAAAGGGGATTTAATTCTATGGATTCTCGGTCCATCCCTTGAATATTTGGCACAAGTAGAACGCAAGTTCCGTCGCCTCGCTATTGCAAGCGTATTGGTACAAACTTACTCTTATACATCTGTAACAGAAGTAAGCACCTATGTTAAGAACAAACTCGATACTGAGGAAGTTAACAAGAAACTATATCCTCATGTACCGCGCGATAAATACATCTGCTTCTACAACATGACTAAAAAACGTGAAGGTGCAGATAACTGGTTCATGCTACCACCGCAAGAGCGCGGTGCTTTGATGAAAGCTCACGGCGAACTTGGTAAAACATATTTAGATGTTCTATCTGAATTCACCACAGGTGGCTGTGGCCTAGACGATTGGGAATGGGGCATTACCATTTTCAGCAACGACGACATCCAATTCAAAAAAATCGTATACGATATGCGCTTCGAAGAAGCCAGTGCAAAATACGGCATCTTTAGCGACTTCTACGTTGGTACTATCATCGACGATGCACTACTAGAAGAAATCTTTGGATAATAAAAAAAGGGACTGCGTTGCAGTCCCTTTTTCTTCCCTTAAAATGAAGGCTATAATTTTGAACAGAAAATTTTGTATACGCACTGTACTGCGTAAAATATAATTCACTATATTCGATTATCTTATTCATGGCTATATTTTTATAAAAGAGAACCCCGCATCGATCCGACTTACGAGGTCAAGGCCCTAGGCCGCAGACCTGATAAGTATGGAGGAGAGATGCGGGGTTTCTTTTATCACTTAGTTTAGAAAAGTGAATTATATTTTGTTGTACCGTCGAGTGAACGTAAATTTTCTGTTTCCAGAAAATTATACGTTCATGTTAGCGCTTTTACGCACATAGAACCAGTAGCACACTGCTACAGTTACGATGTTGAATGCAAGTAATACGGCAAAGGCTGGATGAATATTGCCAAACATGGAATATACAAAGCCGAAAATCTTAGGTGTAATGAAGGCACCATATGCAGCTACCGCAGCCACGAAGCCTGTGATCAAAGAGGAGAGCAATGGATTGCCAAATACGTGTGGAATCATACGAAATGTAGCACCTGTAGCGAAACCACAGCATACGAATGTCAATACGGACATTGCAAAGAAGAATGGGAAATTGTGCATGTCTACGCCAACTGCAATTAATGCAGTGGAAACACATAAACCAAGAAGACTAGCAAAGGTAACTTTTGTACCGCTGTTGATCTTATCGGCTAACCAACCACCTACAGGGCGAAGTGCACCTGCTACGAGTGGACCTACGAATGCGATAGAAGCAAATGGAATTTCAGGGAATTCTTTACCTACTAATAGGCCAAGTGCTGCTGCATAACCAGAGAAGGCACCGAAGGAACATGTATAGAGCAATGTAAGCGCCCACGTGTGCTTGTTACCAAAGATTTGTACGAGGTTTTTAGGATTTGGTTTTTCTAGAGGTAAGTTATCCATGAAACGAGTCATCAATGCAAGGATAACAACGAGTGGTACGACCCACATGAAAGCCGCATTGGCAAGATATACTGCATTACCTTTGATAATCGTTGGTGTTACACCAAATACGCTACCTAATGCAGCAGAACCCATAGCAAATGGAGCTAAGAAGTAGATTACGGAAATACCAAGGTTACCAACACCGCCGTTGATGCCAAGTGCAGTCCCTTTTTCGGATTTAGGGAAGAAGTTGCCAATGTACGCCATGGAGGACGAGAAGTTGGCACCCGCTAAACCGATGAGGGCCGTTAAAATCATAAATGTCGTATATGAAGTGGTTGTATCTTGTACCGCAAAGCCGAGCCATACAACAGGAACTAATAAAATGATTGTGGAAATAAATGTCCAGTTTTTTCCGCCTAACAGTGCAGGCATGTATGTGTACACAAATCGCAATGTGGCACCCACAAGACCTGGTAAGGCAGCAAGTGTGAATAACTGATCCGTAGTAAAATTAAAACCTGCGGCATTTAGCTGTGCTGCAATGGTAGCCCATAAATACCATACGCAGAAAGAAAGTGTTAAGGCGATGGTGGACACTACCAAGTTTTGTTTAGCAATTTTTTTACCAAACTTTTCCCAAAATTCCGGATTTTCTGGTTGCCAATTAGCAACGATTTCGCTACGGCTTGCCCCTACTTGAGGCATCTTTAGTTCACTCATTTTGAACTTCTCCTTACTGAAAAACTATACTTGTAATAAGACATAATAGATACAATTTAGGCCCCCATATATATAAATATTACAATTTATAACTCTAATTTTATAGAAAATACTCAAATTATTTATGGAACTGCGTTATAATTGTCATATCAATGAAATTTTCAATGTCTTATATCACAAACATATTATATAGTGTAAAAATTTTTGTGAATGTGATGTAAAACACACATATTCTGAAATTTATAAGTTATAATAATCTTATATATACGAAAAAGTATATAATACATGTACTTTTACTGTAAATGGATTAGTATAACTAATGGATTTTATTTTAAAAGTACTGTGGAGCGGTGATGGTATGGATCAAAAATTAATTAACCAATTGCTTGCTTTGCCGGGTGAGGAATTACATCTTAAAAAAGGTGATTTTCTCTTCCATGAGGGGGACAAGGCAGAATACTTTTACGTAGTAGTAAAAGGTAGAATGAGCATTAAGAAGTTTGAAGCTAGCGGACACATTTTTGCGTTGCGCCTAGTGGGACCGAATAATGTTATAGGTGAAGTTCCGTTATATGAGGAGAACACAAAAACATATGTGTTTAACGCTATTGCTCGGGAGGACTGCTCTGTTTATTGTATTCGCTATGATTTGTTAGAATCAGCCATTGCAAAAGACCATTCGTTGGCCATTGCGATGATGAAAATCTACACTCTACATATGCGACGTCAACAGGCAAAATACCGAGACTTGCTACTATACGGCAAGAAGGGAGCATTTTATTCTACCTTGTTGCGCTTAGCCAATAGTTATGGTGTAAAGCGCGAGGATGGTATCTTTATTGATATCGCCCTAACAAATCAAGAGCTAGCTGAATTTGCTGCCACATCAAGAGAAAGTTTGAATCGCATGCTAAGTGAGTTGCGTAAGTTGGGCTATGTAGCCTATGATAAACACCATCTAGTCATCTGTGATTTTGATGCTTTAATCGGGTTGCTTGAGTTAGAGGTTGATACGATTGACCCTAATATTAGTAATATCGAATAAGAGGATATTCTCCCTTGTGTTAGCTGAGCTAGCACAAGGGATTTTTTTTGTAGTTTTAAGGAGGACATGGGATGAGTTTGTTGTCTCAAAAATTTAAGTTTCTTCGCAAGAAGAACGTATCTCCAAGCGGCCATCAAATAACTGAAGATGGCGGTCGCGAGTGGGAAAATTTTTATCGTGACCGTTGGTCTTACGATAAAGTTGTCCGCACAACGCATGGCGTAAACTGTACTGGTTCTTGTAGCTGGAATATCTACGTTAAGAATGGTGTTGTAGCGTGGGAAAATCAGGCTACTGATTACCCTGAAACACCAGATGATATGCCGGATTACGAACCACGTGGGTGCCCTCGTGGTGCAACATTCTCTTGGTATCTCTATAGCCCATTGCGCGTAAAATATCCATATGTGCGCGGCGAATTGGCTGAGCTTTGGAGAGAAGCGAAAAAGAATGCTAAGAACCCAATCGAAGCTTGGAAATCTATCGTAGAGGATCCTGAAAAAGCAAAAAAATACAAATCTGCCCGTGGTATGGGTGGCTTTGTGCGCTCCACATGGGATGAAGCGACAGAAATTACAGCAGCATCCTTATTATATACAGCAAAAACATACGGCCCTGACCGCAATGCAGGTTTCTCTGTAATTCCAGCGATGTCCATGTTGTCCTATGCATCAGGTGCTCGTTTCCTTAACTTAATGGGTGGCTCACCATTGTCTTTCTATGACTGGTATGCGGATTTGCCACCTTCTAGCCCTCAAGTTTGGGGTGAACAAACAGATACTCCTGAATCTGGTGACTGGTACAATGCTGGTTACATCATGACTTGGGGTTCTAACGTACCGTTGACTCGTACGCCAGATGCTCATTTCTTAACAGAGGTACGCTACAAAGGTACTAAAGTTGTATCCGTATCCCCTGACTATGCGGAATCTACAACTTCTTCCGATGCTTGGCTCAATGTAAAAGCCGGTACTGATGCGGCTCTTGCTATGGCAATGGGCCACGTAATCTTAAAAGAATACTACATCGACAAGGAAACTCCATACTTCAAAGAGTATGCTAAAGAGTTTACAGATATGCCATTCCTTGTACGCGTTGAAGATATCAATGGTACTGTACAACCAGGCCGTTTCTTGAATGCTAAGGATTTAGGTCGCCAAGAGGAAGGCTCTGACTTCCAAATGGTATTGATCGATGATACAACTAATGAAATCGTTGTTCCTAATGGTACAATGGGAGATCGTCACACAAACCCTGAAAAATGGAACTTACGCCTTGAAAACCGCGATACAGGAGCTAAAATCGACCCTCGCCTATCCGTGTTTGATCAACGCGAAGAAGTGACTGTTGTTAAGTTGCCATACTTTGGTGATGAAGAACACGAAGGCGTTATTGAACGTGCTATTCCTACCATTACGGTACAAACTGCAGATGGTCCTGTAAAAGTAACTACCGTATATGACCTCATTCTTGCTAACTATGGTATCGACCGTGGTATCGGCGGTGAAGTGGCTAAAGCTTACACTGATGACACTCCATACACACCTACATGGCAAGAAAAAATTACTGGCGTAAAAGCAGAAATCGCTATTGCTACAGCTCGTGAGTTTGCAGACAATGCAGAAAAAACTAAAGGTCGCTCCATGATTATCATGGGTGGCGGTATCAACCACTGGTATCATGCGGATATTATTTACCGTACAATCTTGAACCTTATCATGTTCTGTGGTACAGAAGGTGTTAACGGTGGTGGTTGGGCTCACTACGTAGGTCAAGAAAAACTTCGTCCTATTGAAGGTTGGGGCGGTATCATGACTGCTAACGACTGGAGTAAAGCTCCTCGTTTGCAAAATAGTACATCTTGGTTCTATTTTGCTACAGAACAATATCGTTCTGATTGCATCGACTTGGCAGACCGCGTATCTAAATTAGCTAAGCCTCGTTATCGTCACCCTGGTGATTATAACGTATTAGCGGCTCGTTTAGGTTGGTTACCATCGTATCCTACATTCAATAAAGGCAGCCAAGAATTGATTAACGATGCTCGTGCAGCTGGTGCTGGTACAGAAGCAGAAATTAACCAATATGTGGCGCAAGCTTTGAAAAATAAAGAATTACAATTCTGTGTAGAAGATCCAGCAGCTAAAGAAAATCACCCACGCAACTTGTTTGTATGGCGTGCAAACCTTATCGGTTCTTCTTCTAAGGGCCACGAATACTTCTTGAAGCATTTATTAGGCACTAAAAATGCAGTATTAGAAGATGATGACGCAGCTACACGTCCAGAAGAAATCAAATGGCGTGAAGCTGATGGGGCAGGTAAACTCGACCTTCTCATCGACATCGATTTCCGCATGGCATCTACAGGCTTGTACTCTGATATCGTATTCCCTGCAGCTACATGGTATGAAAAAGAAGACTTGTCTTCTACTGATATGCATCCATATGTACATGTATTCCAAGCAGCTGTTGATTGCGCATGGGAAACTAAATCTGACTGGGATACATTCCGTACCCTTGCAGAAACAGTTTCTCGCGTAGCAAAAGAGTCTGGCTTCACAGAATACGAAGATATCGTAGCATTGCCTCTTGGTCATGATAGCCCAGGTGAAGTGGCTCAACCAGAAGGTAAGGTTCTCGACTGGAGCAAAGGCGAATGTGAACCAATTCCTGGTAAAACAATGCCTAACCTTGTTCATGTAAAACGCGACTATAGCCAAATCTTTGAAAAATACATTGCTTTGGGACCTAACATCGAAAACAAAATGGGTGCCCATGGCTTGGCTTGGGATGTATCTGATGAATATCAAACATTGTATGCACAAAATGGTACAATTGATAACCCAGACTTTATTTCTCATGGTCGTCCAAGCATTTACGAATGTAAAGAAGCTTGTAATGCTGTATTAACATTATCTTCTTGTACAAATGGTAAATTGGCTGTTCGCTCTTGGAAAGCGATGGAAGAAAAAACAGGTCTTTCTGGTCTTGAAAAGAACGCAAAAGGTCGCGAACAAGAAAAAATTACCTTTGATGACATGGTTCGCCAACCACGCTTCATCATTAGCTCTGTAACAAGTACTGGTAAGAACGATAAAAACCGTCGTTATTCTC
>NZ_CALLVP010000072.1 GCF_938010505.1 uncultured Veillonella sp.
TGAATGGATTTATATGTTGACTCGATAAAACACATATGATATATCTAGGATGAGCTGTGGCTCGTCCTTTTTTGATGGATTGAGACTATAAGGAGCGTTTATGACCTGGCATAAGGATATATTGCATTTATTTACAAGACTTAGTGAACAATCGTTTCAGAATATTATCACTTACGGATCTTATACGAGAGCTATTCTGAATCTAGTTGTATCTACTATCATATTATATGTAATGACCTATAGTTTACCATTTATGGTGAAAGCTATATTTCCATTGTTAGGCATTAAACAGCTGACGGGTTTAACTCATTTTGATTTAGTTAGCACCTTAGCAAGTTCTACATTCTTGATTTTTCAAATTATCATCGGTTCGTTCGTCATATGGCGCTTACTTATTTTATTAGGTGGTCATGGTACGTATAGCGACGTATTGCGCAATTATATATATGGTATAGCTTATACAAATGCGCTTCGCACGATTGTATTACTATTAGTCCATATAATAGGGATTATTTTCTTCTCTCTATCCCTTCAAAAATATGTGGGAGATATGGCGTATCTTATTACGATGTTTAGCCAATATTATGCTGTATTCATTGCAGCTCAATTAATGCGACGTTATGTTGGATTAGGTATCGTTAAAACCTATATCGTTATGTTTATTGTGGCATTACTATCTGTATCAGTATTGCCTCAATGGATTCGCTTTGTCCATACATTATTTAAATAATATATTGTGATAAGAATTAAAAGCCGCAAGATACATATCTTGCGGCTTTTTGCTCATTAACCCAGTTGAGATTCATAATGGTGTAATAAGAGTTCTACATTATCTTCGTCGTATTCGATTTGTTGTGACCATCTTGCAATTTGCTTTAAGGGTTGCCCCTCTAAGGCGCTGACCATAAGTATATAGTCAGTACCATCCTTTGCATAGGCTAAGATAGTTTCCAAGGAATAGTCTGATAACATATCAATTTGGCGATACAATATATATTGGTAGACCTTGTTAAACAGGCTCATATTCTCTTGCTGTACATAAGTCTGTACTGCTGCAACAAGTTGGTCTAGTTTACTGGATAATGCATTCACTTGTGTAGTCCAATCTTCATCGATGGGTTCAGTTCTGTTATAGAGGTCTAACAATTCCTTGTAAGACTTCTCTTGGAAAGTAGGCTTATATTGGAATAGATTAGGATCTAGATCAAAGGCTAATAATTCAAATACATTCTGAAGTGTTAATCGCTCTTCAGAAGTAAATTCGTTATCGTCATCCTCAATTGTAAAGAGTAGGGAGTCTATCGTTGTATTTTGGGCTAATAACTCAACAGAGGCTTCACAAGATAAACCGACGCCACATAGCTCTAGGTCTTCAATATATTTATAAAAGCGCGGATGCATATGGCAGGTGTCGCAAAGTCCTTCTTCCCCCAATTCGAGTACAACCTTACACAGTCCATTTTCATTGAGTAAGGGGCACATAGGTTGTGTTTTGGAAAATACGAAATGACTACCTTCGTCATCAACCGTGATGGCTTGACGTAAGCTTTCACCAAGAGAACCAGTCATAGCATGGTAACGCTCAGCAGTAGGCTCGTCTATATCGATAGTCCACAGTTGGCAACATGTATTTTCACATCGATCTGCCTTGCATTGGAATGCGTGATATATAGTGGGATAAATTGAAATCATAGTTAGCTCACTTGTAGGTACAAAAATTATTCTATGTGCATTGTATCATAGGGAGTAGGCACATGCACTAATTATATAAATAAAGATTCATAAACCGCGTCGATTTAGTGTATAATTGTATATATATTGTTATGCTAACTGTTTGAGATATGGAGGAACTATGAGATCATTATTTGTAAAAGGTAGCCTTGTATTGGCTTTGGCTGCGGTATTTGGCATGCCAAACGCAAGTGCAGCACCTTTAGTAGCTGTTGAACCAACTGTGGCAGTTGTTGATGGTAATCATGCGGCGATTGTAGGAGCTAATGGTTTATTAAATGCTTTTATTCAAAATCATCCAAATGCTGCTATCACAGAAATTGCCTTTGATGCGGATGGGGGGCAAATCAAGTATGATGTAGAAGGTTTTGATGAGACTGGCAAGTATGAGTTAACTTATATCTATGCTACTAATCAAATCTTTGAAAAACGCGAAGGGGACTTCCATAAATCGTTAAAGAAAAAATCTTTTGATCCACGAGAAATCTTACCTCCTGCAGCAGTGGTGAACTTTGCTTATGCCCAAACAAAAGGCAAAGCTGTGAGCCTCAACGAATGGGCTGTGCGTTATGATAAAGGCAAAATCGTATACAAAGTTAGCTTTGGCACAGAAGATAATAAAGAGGTACATGTACGTATGGATGCAATGAATGGTAAATTGCTATCTGTTAAATTTGACGATTAATATATGATTGACTAGTTATTATATCTTAATAGTGCCTAGTCATTTTATTCTGAATATAATAATTAAATGCCTTAATACTGTTTTTTCTATGGAAATTACTAGTGTTGGGGCATTTTTTGTGAAAGTTTGCTCATGAATGTGAATCTATAGGTACTGATACGTATATTTTAAAGCCGTTTATCCTTTATATATGGGATAAACGGCTTTTGGCATGTTATTCATGGAATATTTAAGTACAAATTGAATACCATAGGATTTCATAGGAATTATATATAAATTCATTTTAAACTCACTATAAAATAAGGTTTTAGAAACGGTTCTACATTTTGACTTCATAGACTGTCGATAGTATGTGTACCAGTCGTAAGACAAAAACTCAAAAATATCTGAAATTTCCAAACTATATATCTACAAGTCCATGTTAGATATATGTTTTGGAACTTAAATGATGACATTGAGTTTACTGGAAATATATATGTGTAAAGTTGCATGTATATGAATTAATAAGGAGGACAATATGAAAAAATCTATCTTAAAAAGTAGTATTGCTTTAGCAGTGGCTGGCGTTTTTGGTGCCACTGTAGCTGTAACAGCAGCTGAACCAGTAAC
>NZ_CALLVP010000073.1 GCF_938010505.1 uncultured Veillonella sp.
CGTAACTTTCTATAGGACAAACTATTTTTTCTATTTTTATGTTTCTTTTTAATCGTTGTTTTATTCATGATTAATATCTCCCAAATTATATACATACATTTTGAAAATACAACAAAATCTAATTGTGTAAAATTTAGAATGATAGAAGTATAATTTCTTACAATGAAAAGGACGTGAAGCATAGAAACAATCTTTTTTATTCCTTTTGAATTATCTGAGGTGGTTTACTTTTTATCGATTTTTTTAGTATAATACACTTTAGTACATATTTTATTTTGTACTGATTCTGCCATATATCACAGAAAGGAATTCCGAATTCGTAAAGGCGAATAGCGCAAGTACCCGCGAAGGCAGTCGTTAGGGTAGACGAGGTGAAGAGTGATCGAATAATCAGCGGATGCTCTTCCGGCACATTCATGTCGTAACAGATATTAAAAAGCCCATCGGTAACGATGGGGACAAAGTATATCTGAATGAATTGTATTAAATAATTAATACATAATTAGAACGTTAATTAGTTAGCCTTAGTTGTTGACTGGGGCTAGAATGCCCCCAGTTATAGGAGGATATATTTATGTGCGGTATCGTAGGATACATTGGCTTTAATCAAGCATCTGATTTCTTATTGGACGGTATGGCGAAATTAGAATACCGTGGTTATGACTCTGCAGGCATCGCTGTTATTGGTGCTGAAAATGTAATTAAAATTCAAAAAAAGGTTGGCCGTCTAGCTAATCTTGAAGCGATTGTAAAAGCAGATCCTAATGAAGGAACTGTAGGTATTGGTCATACTCGTTGGGCTACTCATGGTCGTCCATCCGATATGAATGCCCATCCTCATGCATCTGAAGATGGTAAATTTGCTGTTGTTCACAACGGTATTATCGAAAATTATATGCCTTTAAAAGAGGAGCTCATCAAAAAAGGATACCATTTCAAATCCGAAACGGATACTGAAGTAGTAGCTCACTTATTGGCAGATATGTATGATGGCGATTTCGTAGATACTGTACGTCGCATGCTCGCTCGTGTTGACGGTGCGTATGCTCTTGAAATCATCTGTGCTGATGAGCCAGACAAAATCATTTGTACGAAAAAAGAAAACCCATTGGTTATCGGTCTTGGTAAAGGTGAAAACTTTGTTGCATCCGATATTCCAGCTATCATTAACTATACGCGTGATATTTACATCTTGAGCGATGGTGAATTGGCTATCGTGACTCGAGATAATGTATCTGTATTTGACCGTGAAGGTAATGCAATCGATAAAGAAGTATTCCACGTAAGCTGGAATGCGGAAGCTGCTGAAAAAGGCGGTTATGAACACTTCATGTTGAAAGAAATTCATGACCAACCTAAGGCTGTTCGCGATACTTTCGGTACACACATCTCTGAAGATGGCAAAACTGTACACTTCGAGGAATTGAACTGGATTGCTGATGATGTAGCAGCTTTCAACAAAATCCTTATCGTTGCCTGTGGTACTGCATACCATGCAGGTCTTGTAACTAAACAATATATTGAAAGCTTGGCGCGTATTCCTGTAAATGTGGAAATCGCATCTGAGTACCGTTACAGCAATCCGTTGACTGATGACAAAACATTATGTATCGTTATCAGCCAATCCGGTGAAACATCCGATACATTGGCGGCTTTGAAAGAGGCTAAACGCCTTGGCGCTAAATCCTTGGCGATTACAAACGTTGTAGGTTCCAGTATCTCCCGTGAAGCAGATAATACTGTTTATACATGGGCGGGTCCTGAAATTTCCGTAGCGTCCACAAAAGCGTACACTACTCAATTAGTAGCAGGCTTGTTGTTCGCTGTATACCTTGGTCAATTGAACGGCAAAATGGATCCAGCTGTAGGCGAAGAAATCCTTAGCGGTATTCGTAACTTGCCTACATTGATTCACGAAATCTTTGAAGTGGACGAAGATATGAAAGCCTTTGCTAAGCATTATGGCTTCAAATCCGATGCATTCTTCTTGGGCCGTGCTATCGACTACGCAGTAGCGATGGAAGGTGCTTTGAAATTGAAAGAAATTTCTTACATCCACGCTGAGGCTTACGCTGGTGGTGAATTGAAACATGGTACCTTGGCTCTTATCGAAGAAGGCGTACCTGTTATCGCATTGGCTACACAAGAGGATGTGTACGACAAGATGATCAGCAATATCCGCGAAGTAAAAGCGCGTGAAGCTAGCGTAATCGGCATCGGTATGAAAGGTGATGAAGAATTATCTAAACACGTTGACCACATAATCTATGTGCCTCGTGCCAATAAATTCATCGCTCCAATCTTAGCGGTTGTACCATTGCAATTATTGGCGTACTACGCAGCGATTACTCGTGGTGCAGACGTAGACAAGCCACGTAACTTGGCTAAATCTGTAACCGTAGAATAATATATATAACCAACAGTGCTTTGGCACTGTTGGTTTATTTCAATATAGGGAGACTATTATGGCAGTTATATTTTCTGGCATCCAACCAAGTGGGGAGTTAACACTTGGTAATTATTTGGGGGCTTTACGTAATTTTTTAGACTATCAAGATACTGATGAATGTTATTATTGTATTGTTAACCAACATGCGATTACTGTACCGCAAGATCCAAAAGAGTTATTCCAAAATACTCGCAATTTAGCTGCACTATACCTTGCAGTTGGCCTCGATCCTAAGAAGGTAACCTTGTTCGTACAATCCGAAGTACCTGAGCATGTTAAGCTCGGATGGGTTATGCAATCTATTAGCTATGTAGGCGAATTAGAGCGCATGACACAGTACAAGGATAAGTCTCAAAAGCAAGGGGATTCTATCCCAACTGCATTGCTTACGTATCCACC
>NZ_CALLVP010000074.1 GCF_938010505.1 uncultured Veillonella sp.
TGTTTAATAACGTTGGGAATATGGGTGTCGCCCTTGCTATCTTTGTATTTACTAATATTCCATATGTCATCGATGGAACCACACCCTATGCCAATTTAGGTCTTGTAAGCGTTGTATCTATCATGATCATCCAAACTATTAGCAGTAATACCTATGGGTTCTACCAAGCTGGAGCTGGACGACTAACCCCACGGGATGCACTAAAAGTCGTATTCCACATGCCTATGGTATATGCCATCCCACTGGCACTACTTTGCCAGCTATTGCCCTTTGATTTACACGGGCTCTTCTTCTTTGCACCACTCAACATCTTTGCCAACGCCTTCGTTGGAGTTGCCATGATTGCCTTAGGTGTACAGATTAATAGAACACCTCTGAACTTTTTCAAGATGGATGTCATGCTCGCAACGACCTTACGACTCATTGTGAGCCCACTCATAGCCGCTGGTATTACCATACTATTTATAATGTTCTATGGCCCTATGCATCCAATAGCGGCGCAAACCATTATCATAACCTACAGCGTACCTACCGCTATCAATATGTCTCTTATTGCTATTGAAATGAAGAATAATCCAGAATATGCTACACAAATCGTAATGGGCACAACTATTTTATCCGCTGTAACAATGCCACTGTTTATTACTATAGCCTATTATCTCTTCCCATTATATTGATACGAGTACACCTATACAAAAAGGAGCCCTCTAAAAGGGCTCCTTTTATTATATTTTGAGGCTAAAATACTTATAAGTGTATCATAGGCTCATCTCTTATAATGAGACTTTAAATGATTACGTTATTAATTATTGATGAGCTACGTGTTCCATCCCCATGCGAACTAAACATTCAACATGATCATCATTTAGAGAATAATATGCTGTTTTCCCATCCTTGCGATACGTAACAAGGCGCGCTTGACGCAACACACGCAATTGATGAGAAATAGCAGATTGTCCCATACCCATGGTTTCTGCAATGTGATTGACACACATTTCATTTTCTAGTAATAGTTCTACTATTTTAAGGCGGGTAGGATCACCCAAGATTTTAAACAGTTCGGCCAGCTTTAGCAATGACTCTTGTTTATCGGTCATATAGTCCCCCTTACTTTCACTAATATTCATTCTTATTTTGTAGCTCTTTTGTGTAACTATGATACTTCTTTAGCAGAACGCCAATATATATGGCATATATACGTATATTATATCATTTTTAACATAATAAAAAAGAGACCTTGAGAAACCAAAGACTCTTTTTTATGACATATCTATATCAGATATGAATTATTTAATGATTAATACAGGGCAAGTGGAGTGGCTAGTTACATAGCTACTTACGCTACCCATGAATAAGCCTTTCAAAGGGCCAAGGCCACGGCTACCCATTACGATGAGATCAGCATTGTATTTTTTAGCTACTGCAAGTAATGCTGGTCCTGGGGAGCCAACTTCGAATACGCTTTTAACTTTTACACCTGCAGGAATTTCTTTCACTACATCGTTAAGAATTTCCTTACCAGTTTCTTCCATATCTTCAGCAATTTGCTCAGATACGTAACCACCAGAAATTGGTGTTTGATCAAAATTGGAAATAGCAGAAACAATGTTAGCAACGTGAACAACAATCAATTCAGCTTGGTTGCGATCCGCTACAGCAAGAGCATGTTCCAACGCACGTTTAGCATTTTCAGAACCATCAGTAGGTACGACAATAGTTTTATAGGTAACCATAATAACCCCTCCTATTCCTAATCCCTCAAAGGGGATATGATCAAATATCGTTTAGCCTATACTAATATATTCTAGACCATCAAGGAAAACTCCTCTTTTTTAAAAGGATTTATTACATTATAGCACAAATTATACAGAATTATACAACTAATAGAATATTATATATATATTAAAGAACTTGAGATGATTGATTTGTATTGAGTGTAGTGGTCAATTTAAACCCCTCTAGTACCTCTATAAGCTCTGGAGTAGCAAGGCTAGCACCTGCAGGACCAATCATTCGAGCTACGGCCACATTACCTTCATTACCGAGAATAATCATCGCACCAAAGGATACTGGCTCCGCTGCAGATGTATCAGCCGTATTCGGATTTTTCATATGTCCCGCTAAATAAAACATAACATTACCGTCAATGATATGCGTTTCATAGCGAGTAATTGTAGCCTTATTAACTTCAACCAATTGTTTAAGATAATAGTCTCCTAGCATTTGCTTACCCATCATAGTTGGCATACCGGAGCTGACAGCTTGTACAGGGATTGTAAAAGACTCAATATCAAGGCGTATATTATGTTTGGTAAAAGCAATCTTGCCCTTTTCATTAAGACGGGTGAAGCCTTTTGGATAAGCAAACTTGATACCCTCAGCTACACTGATATCACTTGTACCTGTTAATATCTTCTTAACACCTTTAATGGCATTAGAGCCACGCTTATTAAGTAATTCGAAGGATGGAATGGTATACTCCATCAAGCCTAGCTCCATAAACTCTGCTTGAACCGGAGCGTAAGTACTAGCCAAATTATAACGGTGAGTTGGATCTTTCTCCATAATAAATTCCGCTTCAAATACAGATTGAACCGGTTCTGTAGATGTCATATCCGCATAAGATTTTGGTGTACTTTTATCCCAACGAGCAGAGACTGCACCTTTCTTAGTAAAGAACCCACCTACAATATCATTATGCTCAAAGTTATTGCTATGTTGGCGCCAAATATTCAAATACTCCTCATTAGACATGCCCTTAATAGGTACGCCATACCAAGTCGTATTCCATTCTTTTTGAGACACGCCATCTTGTGGTGTGTTATTGCGCTTCGTGAAAGATACTGTATAAGAATCCTCTTGCGTAGGACCTGCTAAATTGAAGGAGTAGCCTTGAATATGCTCGCTTTCACTACGCACATCCATATCCAGCATAACCCCATCAGTTACACGCCAAGGAATTGAAAACATATAGCCATTTTTATAGTCCTTGACCACCGTGTTCATCTTGGTAGCATAGGATTTGTATTTTTCTGGCAAAATAGATGCAGAATCCTTTTGAGATTCCACAATAGATAAAGGCGTTTCAGGTGTAGCTTTCAAACCTTCCGCCATAATAGAAGTCGTTCCCAAAGCCATTACAGCCAAGGTTGCCGCAACCAAACGTAACTTCATAGAGCCTCCTATAACATATTATCTAAGAACGTTTTCGTTCTATCGTTCTGCGGATTATTGAAAATTTGTTCTGGTGTTCCTTCTTCTTGAATGACACCATCTGCCATGAAGATAACACGATCGGATACTTCACGAGCAAAGTTCATTTCATGGGTTACGATGATCATCGTCATGTGATCGTCCGCCAATTGTTTGATTGTCTTAAGAACCTCACCAG
>NZ_CALLVP010000075.1 GCF_938010505.1 uncultured Veillonella sp.
ACCTTAAATGCCCTTCGTTGCATTCAAGAAGGCTACACCGCATGGGAAGCTAAACAATAAAGGAGTTCTATGTTTGATTTAAATCCGGTTCAGATATTAGCAAGTATTCCTGCTATTATGATCGTTTTTTCTATTTTTGGCTATGCAGAGGCAAAGGTAGCAACTTGGTTTGGTGATCCAACGCCACGTCTGGCGGGACGCCTCACATTGTCACCAATGGCACACCTTGATCTAATTGGTACCATCTGTATTATTCTTGTTGGCTTTGGTTGGGCAAAACCTATGTCAATTAATCCATCTTACTTTAAAGATCCACGACGTGATATAAGCTTGCTTGCCTTTGCAGGTCCTGTGGCAGGTCTTATAGCAGGCTTTATATTCACCTTTATATATATGCTCCTTGGAAAATTAGGCCTCATGGAGTCCCAAGGTCTTGCCATGGTTATGCAATATATTATTTTATATAGTATTGGCTTATCAATCTTCTGTTTGATTCCGTTCCCACCATTGCCTGGTTTTAATATTATCTTGCCGTGGTTGCCTACAGAGTGGCAGATGAGATATTACCAATTAGGGATGCTTAATTTGTTATTCTTTATCATTCTTATTAACACACCCATTATTTCCATGGTTATTCGTCCATTACAACAAACGATATTTAAAATCTACTTTGCCATTATTGGGCTCATACTATAATTATATTTTGTGAAAGTTTCTACCATAAAGATAATATCTTTATGGTAGTTTTTTATAGATAGATTTAGCTTATCTCTACATATAATGTATTTGTAAATTTTTCCCGTTTTTTTATAGTAACAATTTTACTTTTGACTGTTCTTTGGATTTTATATTAAAAACTATCGATATAGTTCCTCGATTGTGTTATACTAAGTACAGAAATCGTAAATTTTCGATATATTAATATTACAGTGTATTATTAGATACTATCGATAGAGTAAATTGATCCGCTACATCAATATGTAAATCAATACACTAAATCGACACGTAAATCGATATATTAAATCGATCCAGTATATAGATATTCAAGTGAATAAAAGAGGAATTACATATGAATTTTGAAGAAAACCAAGTGCCAGAGGCGATTCTGGACAAGCTTACAAAGGTGTGCACTTGCCGTAGCATTACGCGCAAAACGATTAA
>NZ_CALLVP010000076.1 GCF_938010505.1 uncultured Veillonella sp.
ATTGTGAAAGGTAAAAGTTTAGTAAGTCTTTCACAAGAAGAATTAGAAAGTTTGAACGAAGCGTTGGGCGAACGTACCAATGAGGAAGCGTTGACGAGCGCCATCGTTTCAAAATAAGGAAGGTTTATGTTGAAATTACCGGCATTCATTTCAAACAAAGTTGAAAGAAATGGTGACAACTGCATATTGACGTTAACCACCAAGCAGGCGAAACTCGTTGCTATTATTGGATCTGTAGTATTAGTCTTGGCATTGGTACTCGGCATTTGGGGCATTGTGCGTCAAGCTGAGGTTGTGCAATTACGTCAACAAACGCAATTGCAATCGGAACAGTTAAAATTGTTACAACAAAAAACAGAGGTTCTCGATAAGAAAATTCAAAACTTGAATCAAATTAGCGAAGAGAACAAGCAAATGCTGAAGGGCGCTGAATCTGGCACACCATCTCAAGGTGGCGGGGACGGTAGCGACCCAAAGGCGGTAGCCGCTGATGAAAGCGAAGTAAAGACGCTAACAGCGGCACAATTATCCGCTCGATTGTCCAAAATGGATAAGGAAGCACAAAAATTGCTCGTTGGCTTCTATACGATGCGCAACATCCTTCGCGATGGTGGCGCGCAAGACTTGATGGCATTGCAATCCATTAATTTCTCCGCTGGCTCTGGTGGTGCTGTGAACAGTACGACACCTAGTATTTGGCCAAGTAAGGGCGTTATTACATCTCCATTTGGTAGTCGTGTTGACCCTGTTACGGGCGCTATTGGTGCGTTCCATGAGGGGATCGACATTGCGGATGAGTATGGCTCCCAAATCGTAGCTACTGCAGCGGGTGTTGTAACCTTTGCGGGTTATACAAACGGCGGTTATGGTAACCTCGTTGAAATCGACCATGGCAATGGCTTTGTTACTCGTTATGGCCATAATAGTGCCGTATTGGTAACGGTAGGGATGAGCGTAAAACAAGGTCAAACCATAGCCTTGATGGGTAGTACTGGTAAAAGTACGGGTGCCCACGTTCACTACGAGGTACGCCTCAATAGTGCGCCTGTAGATCCTATGATCTTCTTGCCAATTAGCAACTAGTGACCTTATGATTGTATCCCCATTAGCCACAATATAAGCTTGCGTTGTAATCGATGGCTATACAATTTTCTAATTGTGGGGTAAATAATCTAATATATTTTATAAAAAAGAACTTGCTATGCGTGCAAATGCACTAATAGCAAGTTCTTTTTCTTTTCTTTTGTATATATATATTGTAAAATAAAAGTATATGAACGGAGGTATATCTATGAAGGCCTATGTACAAGTTTATACCGGCGAAGGCAAGGGCAAAACGACTGCCGCAATCGGCCTAGCTATTCGCGCCATCGGCGCGGGCAAGAAAGTCCTCTTTTTACAATTTATGAAATCGAAAGTATATAGTGAACATACTATTTTACCTACCTTAACAAATCTAACCTTAGAAACTGTAGGCAAGCCATTCTTTATCATCAAAGAAGGGATGAAGAGCAAGGACGAACTCGCTAAATGGGGCGATGAAGTCGTTGTTTTTGAATCTGGCAATCCGCCAAAAGACTATGTGGCGCTTATCGAAAAAGGCTACGAACGTGCATTTGCTGCCATTGGTAGTGGTGAGTACGATCTCGTTGTTCTTGATGAGTACAATATGGCCCTCTTCTTTGAACTCATTTCATGGGATAAAACCAAGGCTTTGCTCGATGCTCGTCATCCGGAAACGGAACTCGTATTTACGGGCCGTGGGGCTCCTCAAGAGTTGATCGATGAGGCAGACCTCGTAACGGAAATGAAAGAGATAAAACATTATTACCTTCAAGGCGTAATGGCTCGAAAAGGTATTGAAAACTAATCATAGGAACACCTAAGGAGGTGATGTGGTTGAGTACAGTGGCTATTGTGGCC
>NZ_CALLVP010000077.1 GCF_938010505.1 uncultured Veillonella sp.
ACATGAGATTAGAAAATTGATTTAATTTTGTCGCATTACTTATTGCAATTCAAGACATAAAGAAGCTACCCTCAAGGACCTTTAATAGTAGTAACTAGTAAATGGACAATAAGTGTAGCTATTTTAATACAATAAACTTATTAAAGAAATACAGCCCTCTATACTTTATATTTCTACCTTAAGATATACCTCATAATCTATAAAATAATTGGACGCATATCTTCAAGGAGGCCTTCTTCTTCTGTAGCTCGTTGAATACTTTCACCAACAATGCGAACCATATCCTCTAATTGCTCCACAGTGGACGCCAATGGAGGCATGAGAATAACCACGTCACCGATAGGACGACAGATAAGCCCTTGATTGCGGGCAAGGATTGCCACCTTAGCGCCTACCGCATCATTCGGACGATACGCTTCATGAGTAGCCACGTCTTTTTCAAGTTCAATACCTACGATGAGACCCCGTTGACGAACCTCTTTAACATGTTTCAAGGACTTAATAGGTTCTAGAGCCTTTGTGAAAGCTTCCACTTTCGCAGGCAATTGATCAATGACCTTCTCATTGCGGAATACTTTCAAGGAAGCCAAAGCAACGGCACAGGCCAAGGCATTACCCGTGTAGGAGTGACCATGATAGAAGGTTTTCTTTTCTTCAAAGGTGCCAAGGAATGCGTCGAATACGCGTTTTGTAGTTAAAGTCGCCGCCAACGGCATGTAACCGCCAGTAATCCCTTTAGACAAGGTCATGAAGTCCGGAGATACACCTTCATGTTCGCAAGCAAAGAATTTACCAGTACGACCAAAGCCTGTAGCCACTTCATCAACGATAAGGAATACGTCGTGCTCTTCTGTTAACTCACGAACTCGTTTCAAATAACCATGAGGCATTACGAGCATGCCTGCCGCTGCTTGTACGAGTGGTTCCATAACGAGAGCCGTAATTTCATCGCCTTCTTCGTTAAGGATGCGTTCCAATTCAGCCAAAGACTCTTCAAAGGCTTTATCCCGATCTGCTAAATCGGCGTACACCCCTGGACTTGGCAACGTTAATGGTTTAAATAATAGATTATGGAATACTTGGTGGAACAACTGAATACCACCTACGGATACAGTACCTAATGTATCCCCATGATAGCCAGCATTGAGAGCGATAAACTTGGTTTTCTTAGTTTGCCCCACTTGCTGACGGTATTGGTACGCCATTTTAATCGCCACTTCGATAGCCGTGCTGCCATCATCAGATAAGAATACTTTATCTAAGCCTTCAGGAGCAAGCTCTACTAACTCTTTGCACAATTGTGCGGACGGTGGACTTACAAGACCTAATAATGTGCTATGCGCGATTTTATCGATTTGATTTTTCAACGCTTGATTCAATACAGGATGGTTATGACCGTGAATATTAACCCACAAGGAGGATACGCCATCATAATACTTTTTACCCTGCTCATCGATGAGGTATACCCCCTCACCGCGCTCGATTACTACTGGCTCTTGCGCTAGCCAATCTTGCATTTGTGTAAATGGATGCCATACAAACTCGTGGTCCCATTGTGCTGCTTGTGAAAGCTGTTTCTCTGCCATTTCGTCACCTCATACTTACTAAGTTTTACAAACTATAACTCTCTATTAAATTAATTCTATTATTCTATTATTCTATTATTCTATTTTACATTCACCTATCTTATATCATTGTGCATATCGCTCTATTACTATTTATGACTGTCTATCACTAACTATAACCATATCTAATCATAAATGGTGCTATATCCCTATCTATGACGTTATCTAAACAATGCTTAGCTTTATCAAATGCCTAAAACTGTATTCCATAATTCCTTGGAATCAATAAAGGAGCGAGCCCAACCAAGTTGAACCTTATGAATATCCGGTCCTTCATATGGCGGCACAACTGCTACTACAGGAATACCTGTGTAACGCTCCATATCTGCCACATTTGTTTTTAACAAGAACAAATCTACAGCTGTCGTATCATTTACGATAATAGCTTTCACCTCGATACCATGCAATTTAGCATATTCGCAAGTCAAAACAGCACGATTAATAGATCCGAGACGACCATCTGCTACAACAATAGCGGGTAATTTGATATCTTTCATAAAATCCGTGAAAGTTTTATCTCCATAGAGAGGGGTGGTGATACCGCCAGCACCTTCTACAAAGGTTATATCATAGCGATTTACTACATCTAAAGTATGTTCTACAAGACCATCATAATCAATCTCGATACCAGCCAATTCCGCTGCAAGGCGAGGAGAGAAATCACCAGCAATAGCATAAGGATTCACTTCATGACGACGGGATTCAGGAATACCTGCCGAACGCATCAAATGCGTCGCATCTTTACTTTCAAGATTGATATTATAGTTGTCCTCATCCATCGTTACACACTCAGGGAAAGGCACCGCACTAGAAGACACCGGTTTCACCATACCAACAGAAAAACCATCATCTACGGCCATAGCCCCTAATAGCCCAGTCACAAACGTCTTGCCTACATCTGTATCTGTACCAATTATAGAAATACCTAACTGCTTCATACAAGGCTCCTCTCAAGCGAATACTTACTGCCGAATAGGTTAACTAATTTATGTGATTAAGTTTACAATCTAATTACAATATACAGCGAAAAGGAATATATAGTCAACCTATTATTGCGCTTAAGGTTTACCGTAATAGGACTATATGGGGCCCTAACACATTAGTGGGAGCCAGGTTAAAAATCACAGAATCTAGCTCATCGCTCCAAAGCAAGCTAAGTCGCTCCTCACTAGGTTCTGTGATTTTTATAACTATACTTATGTAATAGTCCCATATAGTCCTAACATCAAGCTTACATGCGAGAATAATAGGTTGGCTATATGGAGAAAGAAAAAAAGTAAAATCTATTCATTGTATACACCTTATTCATCACAAAACAAGGTAAAATCACAACTTATAAATAATTATTATAAATTTAGTACTTCATTAAAAATCTATATTTCTAATATAAATACCAAACTTATAATTTATATTCATTTCTTTTAGTCCATTATGCCTTTTAGAAGTACATTGAATATACTGTATATTTCTTACATAAATAGTAGATTAAAAAACCTACTATATGGTACTATTAAAACTATAGAAAAGAAACGCCACATGATACCGCATATGACGTGAACTGTATGTACAGTAAGGAGGTTTTATAATGGGTATCAATCAAAAAACGTTGCCAGGCATTTTGCTCTGTGCCGTTCTCGCTATTCCTTGTTGGCTACTAGGACAGCATTTTCATCTAGTAGGTAGTCCAATCTTTGCTATTATTTTAGGTATAATTATCGGTTCTATCTTCACATCTTGGAAACGGGAGAAAACAGGTGCTGGCATTGGGTTTACATCCAAAAAGATTTTACAATGGGCCGTTATTTTGTTGGGTTTTGGTCTTAATATTACACAGATTTTACATGTAGGTTGGATTTCTTTACCTGTCATCATTTCTACCATCGCTACATCGTTAATCGTGTCCTATGTTATTTTTCGTCTAACTCATATCGACTCTAACACTGCAGTCCTTATCGGCGTTGGTTCATCCATTTGTGGTGGTTCCGCTATTGCTGCGGCCGCTCCAGTTATCAAGGCAGAAGATCAAGACATCGCCCAAGCTATTTCCGTAGTATTCTTCTTCAACGTAGTAGCGGCCTTCGTATTCCCTCAATTTGGCGATGCTATCGGCCTCTCCAACATGGGCTTTGGTTTGTTCGCCGGTACTGCAGTTAACGATACGTCTTCTGTAACAGCAACTGCGGCTGTATGGGATAGTATGAAAGGCACTGGTACACAAGTACTAGAGTATGCAACAATCGTTAAGTTAACACGTACCCTTGCGATCATTCCTATTTGCTTAGGTCTTGCTAGTTATCTAATATACAAAGCAAAGCAAAATGCAGCTCAAACAGATGGAACTAGTGTTAGCGTTGCTAAAATCTTCCCTAAGTTCGTTTTATACTTTGTACTTTGTTCCCTTATCACAACAGCATTATCCTATGCTAATGTAGATATTCAATTCTTAAGTATCTTCAAAACCATTTCCAAGTACTTTATTACTATGGCCATGGTGGCGATTGGTCTAAATACTAATATTGTGAAATTATTAAAATCTGGTGGCTCAGCCCTTGCATTAGGTGCTTGTTGCTGGATCGCAATCTCCGCCGTAAGCCTCTTGGCACAACATATGATAGGTTTATGGTAAAAAATATACATATATTGTATATTGTGCTATAATTATAAATGAAAAGAATAGGAATAACCCCTCCAGTAATGGAGGGGTTTCGTGCTACTATTCACCTTATTAGTACTTTATCATACTATAGTCAGGAGGGTTAATATGTACTTCTTACAAGGACTTCTTGTCGGTCTCGCTACGTTTGCCCCTGTTGGCATGCAAAATCTATTTATTATTAATACGGCTTTAGTGCAACCCGTTCGTCGTATTATATTGACACTAATCATCCTAGCGTTCTTTGACATGAGTTTAAGTGCTGCCGCCTTCTACGGCATAGGTACCATTCTTGAAATGTGGCCTCTTACCAAGCTTATAGTTCTCCTCTTTGGGGGACTCCTCATCGTATACATGGGCGTTAATATATTTAAAACCGAGCCAGACATACGCAATGTAAATACTCATATTCCAATCCGTAAAATCATCATGTCTGCCATTGCCGTATCATGGGGCAATCCTCAAGCCATTCTCGATGCAACCATGATGTTAGGTGCCTTTCAAGCCAATATTCCAAAAGAGGGTATCTACTACTTTTTTGCAGGTTTCTTAGCAATGACACCTATTTGGTTTGGTTCTCTAGCTACTACGATACATCTACTAGCTAAGAAAATAAAAATCACCCATATGGCATGGATTAACCGTTTCTGTGGTTCGGTTCTCGTCATTTATGGTATTAAACTATTTATTGATGGTACTATGATGTTAAGGGACTTTTTATAAGGATATAATCATTTACACCAGTAAAAATTTAAGACTCCTCCAATATCATATAAGGAAATATATAAATGGACGACATACACCAAATGTAAAAGCCGTTAGCAAATTTGCTAACGGCTTTTTATTATTATAATAATTCCTCAAGAACCTGTTGAAACATATCTCTGAAGGCTGCAACATATATATTGCTTTGATTATGTTGAGATATAAAGTAATAATCGTGCTCCATAGATTTACCATGATTCGTCAAGACCTTACGTTCGATACCAGGCATAGGCTCTGTTAAGTATTTAAAATAATCTATAAGCAACAATCCTTGCTGCCCAGCGACTAAGTATCTAGCTTCTTCTAGCGTACGAGCATAGGCAAAGGCACCATTATACCCAATTGCTTTACGATAATGCTCTTCCTCAGCCAAGGTATATTTACCACGACACACTAGAATGAGTAGTAAATCATCAATCGCTTTAATGTCTACACTATCTTCATCGGTATAACCTTGAGGAACCTCGATAATCGTAGTACCCGTATCGATAAAATGACTTTCAAAATAATCAGATAATATTTGCCATTGATCATTAAAAATTACATCTACACGACGGTCTTGAAGCATACCATATAGTTCTTCATGACTACCACTGTACATACGAATATCCAGATTTTTATAACGTTTAGCCATACGAATTACGGTTTGTTGCAGAGCAAGCCCACTATAGCGATTTAAATAGCCAATTCTTAGACTCACACGAGCATCAGTGCCAATACGTATTGTCTCTACTTTAATATCGTGAAAGCGTTCTAATACTTTCTTCCCAGATCGATATAGATATTGTCCTGCTGGTGTTAAGTGAAAGCTTCGTTTCTCACGAACCAATAATTCAACACCAAGACTATTTTCAAGAGCTTTGATTTGCTGAGAAATAGCAGATTGAGATACATATTGCT
>NZ_CALLVP010000078.1 GCF_938010505.1 uncultured Veillonella sp.
AGTTCTGTCTAGGACCAACACATGAAGAAATGATTACAACCCTCGTTAAAAATGAAATCAACTCATATCGTCAGTTACCAGTCAATTTATATCAAATTCAAAGTAAATTCCGCGATGAACGTCGTCCTCGTTATGGCTTGATGCGTAGTCGCGAATTTATTATGAAAGATGCCTATTCTTTTGACGTAGATGAAGTAGGTTTAGAGGAATCTTACAAGTCTATGTACGATGCGTATACTCGCATTTTCAATCGTTGTGGACTTACATTCCGTCCAGTAGAGGCTGATAGTGGTGCCATCGGTGGTAGTGGTACACATGAATTCATGGCTATCGCCGAAGCAGGTGAAGCAGATATCGTATATTGTACAAAATGTGATTATGCTGCTAATATCGAAATCGGTAAGCCTGGTATCATGAAACAGGATGAAGAAGCTCTTCAAGAGTTATCCATTGTAGATACTCCTAATGCAAGTTCTATTGAAGCTGTTGCTGAAATGTTAAACTTACCACTACATAAAACTATTAAAGCAGTAGTGTTTTCTATTGATGGTAAAGTGGTATTAGCTATCGTTCGTGGCGATCATGAAGTAAATGAAGTTGCCGTACAACATGCCGTACTTGGTTCTGTAGAGCCTGAGATGGCTACACCAGAAGAATTGGAAAAAGTAGGTTTAACAGCTGGCTTTATTAGTCCTGTAGGTTTACAACAAACAGATGAATTTGCTATCGTTGTGGATGAATCTGTTATGGAAACTTACAATGTTTGTGGTGGCGCTAATAAAAAAGATGCTCACTACGTAAACATCAATCCTAAACGAGATTTTAATGTAGAAGACATTATTGTTGCTCCAATTCGTTTGATTACGAAGGATGATGTGTGTCCTAAATGTGGTGGTGCTTTAGAACATGCTAAAGGCATTGAAATCGGTCAAGTATTTAAATTGGGGACAAAATATTCTGAAGCATTACAAGCTACATTCTTAGATCAAAATGGTCGTCCTAATCCAATGATTATGGGTTGCTATGGTATCGGTGTATCTCGTACACTAGCTGCTGCTATTGAGCAATATCACGATGAAAACGGTATTATTTGGCCACGCTCTATCGCTCCATTTGAAGCCGTTATTGTGCCAATTAATGCAAAAGACGAAGCATTAATGTCTACTAGTCAAACTATTTATACTGCATTACAAGATGCTGGTGTTGATGTATTGTTAGATGATCGTAAAGATCGTGCAGGTGTTAAGTTTAAGGATGCTGATTTGATTGGCTATCCACTTCGCATTACAGTAAGTAAAAATACGCTTGAAAATAATGAAGTAGAAATTCAAATTCGTAAGTCTGGAGAAGCACTTCCTTGTGCTATTGATTCTGTAGCCACAAAAGTTACAGAGTTACTTCAAAACTTATAATAAAATTGCGATTCTAGTGAATGCTCATTAGGGTCGCAATTTTTCTTTATAAACTTGAATTAATGGACTAAATCAGTCATAATTAAATGATAGGATATTTATAATGGGAGGTAGTATATGCTTGTAGATTTTCATATGCATTCCGTCTTTTCAGATGGTGTTGAAACACCTAGGGATTTGTTACGCCACGCCTTAGACTGTAATGTATCTATAATGGCTTTAACTGATCACGATGAAATAGATGGTATTCAAGCATTGCGTGCTGCTCAAAAAGAATTAGATCCTAATGAATCTATTAAAATTGTAAATGGCTGCGAGTTTAGTGCTGATTATAAAGATAAGTCCATTCATATTTTAGGGTATTGTTTTGATGAAACTAATAAAGAATTAAATGATTTTATTACGTTTTTTAAAAGAAAGCGTGAAGAACGTATCGATGAAATCATTAGACGTTGTAATAATGAAGGCTATCACATTACAAAAGAAGAGCTCATCAAACAATTTCCTGATACAAAAGCCTATGGGCGCCCACATATCGGTAAACTTTTAATTGATGGTGGTTATGCTAAGGACGTCAATGATGTTTTTAAAGGCATTTTACGAAAAGGTAGTCCTTGCTATGTGCCTAAGGTAAAAGTAGAGGTTCAACATATTATCGATATCATTCATAAAGCGGGTGGACTTGCCGTTATGGCTCATCCTAAATTGATTACCAGTGATGAATATGTGTTGGAAATGTTAGAGTATGATTTTGATGGTATTGAGGTATATCATTCAAAACATAATGATGATGATGTAGAAAGATATAAAGCATTAGCTAAGGATCATAACCTCTTTATTACGGGTGGTTCTGATTATCATGGGATTCCAGAAAAGAAACCTGATAAGTTTGGTGATTACTTAGTATCCAGTGAGAATGTATCAGAATTTATTAGTTTGTTATAAATATGAGGTAGACTATGGAAGTCATTGCATTTGTAGGTAGTAGTGGCACAGGTAAGAGTCATCGTGCACTCGTAGTTGCTCATGAAAATAAAATTGAATGTATTATCGATGATGGTATTTTGATTCATGATAATAAAATCGTGGCTGGCTTTTCTGCAAAAAAAGAGTCTAGTCGATTAAAAGCTGTTCGACGCGCTATTTTCCAAGATGAAGTGCAAGTTAAGTCCGTACGTGAACAACTAGATAAGATTAAACCTAATAAACTTATGATTATCGGTACCTCTGATAATATGGTGAAGAAGATTACTAAAGCTTTAGGTTTGCAAAATCCTGATCGTTATATTCGCATTGAAGATGTTGCAACACCTAAGGAAATTGAAAAGGCACAACATGCACGTTTGAAAGAAGGCAAGCATATTATTCCTGTGCCAACAATGGAATTAAAGTCGCACTTTAGAGGTTATCTAATCGATCCAATTAAAACCATGTGGCGTCGCCGCACTTTGAAGAAACAAGACCAAGATACATTAGGTCAAATTGGTTCTGAAGGTTTTGAGCGTTCTGTTGTACGTCCTGCTTTCAGTTACTATGGTAGACTCACTTTTGATGATGAAGTAATCATTAAATTGATTCGAAATGGTCTTAAAAAAGTAGCTGGTGTTGATGAGTCCAGCGTTATTTCTTTTAAAAAGGGCTATAAAGGTCAAAATGGTCTTGTTGTTGATATGGCTGTAGTTATTGAACATGGTTATCCCGTAAAACCATTGATGCAGCAGGTGCAAAAATCCGTTCGCAATGAGATTGAATATATTACTGGTATGTCTATAGAACGCATGTCTATTAAAGTTAAAAATATTATTGAAACAAAACGTAAGATTGTTAAAGTGTAGGAGTTAGAATGAAGTCTTATTATATTTATACTTATGGTTGTCAAATGAATACTGCCGATTCTGAGCGCTTATCCCATCAGCTAGAGTCTGTTGGATATACGTCAACAGAGGATGTTGAAACTGCAGATTTAATTTTGTTAAATACTTGTGCAGTGCGCGAAAATGCAGAAACTAAAGTTTATGGCCGTATAGGTGAACTAAAAAGACTGAAACGTAATAATAAAAATTTGATTATTGCTGTCACAGGTTGTATGGCACAAAAAAATCAAGCTGAAATGTTTAAACGAGCTCCTCATATTGATATTGTGTTAGGTACGCATAATATTCAACATATTAATGAGATGATTGAAGAGGTACAACGCGGTCACACGCATCAAATCAACGTAGATATGGATAACTCTGTATTACCTGAATTAGAGGCAAAACCAAATGGCTCTTTTTATGCATGGGTACCTATTATGAATGGATGTAATAAATTTTGCACCTATTGTATTGTTCCCCATGTACGTGGTAGAGAAATTAGCCGTCCTGTAGAGGCCATTGTTAAAGAAGTTACAGAATTAGGTTCAAAAGGATTTAAAGAAATTACTTTATTGGGACAAAATGTTAATTCTTATGGTTTAGACTTTAAAGATGGTACAGATTTTGGTACATTAATTGATGCTCTCGATGGTATTCCAGGTATAGAACGTATTCGCTATATGACAAGTCACCCTCAAGATATGACTAAATCTATGATTGATGCACTTGGTCGATCATCTAATATCGTTACACATCTACATCTACCAATTCAATCTGGCTCTGACCGTATTCTTAAAAAGATGAACCGCCATTATACGGTGGAGCATTATAAAGAATTGCTTTCTTATTGCCGTGAAAGAATTAAAGATGTAGTAGTGACTACGGATATTATTGTAGGCTTTCCTGGAGAAACCGAAGATGATTTCCAAGCTACATTACAATTATTACAAGATGTGCGCTATGATATGGCGTATACTTTCATCTATTCCAAGCGTTCTGGTACTCCAGCAGCGTCTATGGATGATCAAATTCCTGAAGAGGTTAAGCGCGTTCGTTTGCAGACATTGATGGATGTACAAAATGAAATTTCTTATGAATTAAATAAACCTATGGAAGGACAAGTATTTGATATTATTGTAGAGGGACCAAGTCCTCGTGATGAAGATATGTGGTTTGGTCGTACGTCTGGTAATAAAATGGTTTTATTCCCAAAAGATGGTACGTTATCAATTGGTCAAACTGTACCAGCTCATATCGATAAAGCTCAAACATGGGTTTGTTATGGTAGTATTTTAAAATAATCGATTAGAATTAAAGAGAACTCGTCACTATTATGTTAACTCTAAGGTTAGATTTTTATCTAAAATTAGTGTGCCAAACATGTGGTGACGATGTTTTTTTATCATAGATGCTGATTAGAAATCATGTGTGTTATAATAGAATAATATAAAAGTTGTATATTGATGACTTTCATAGGTATGAACACCCTTTAGATATCGTATTTTGTACAAAGAAGGTGTAACTATGAAATTAGATTTAAACGCTGTAGGTGAAACGGCATTATTGACACTATATGCGAGAGCGAAAGATTACGAGTCTGAACAATCCGTATTGAAGGATAAAAAATCCTGGGAGATTATAAATCAGATAGAGTATGATTTTAATCAATTTAAAGATGTTAAGATGTCCTATTATGGTATTTTAGGGCGGGCTAAATTAATCGATGATGAGATAAGAAAGTTTATATTTCTATATCCAGATTGTATCGTCGTATCATTAGGTGCCGGTTTAGATACTATGTTTTATCGAGTCGACAACGGTTATATTGATTGGTATAATATCGATTTTGCCGGAGTGATTGAGGCACGTACACATTTTTTTGAGCCTCATGAACGAATACATAACTTAGTGAGTTCCATAACTGATGAATTGTGGACTAAAAATATTGAGATAAATGGCCGAAAACTATTGCTTGTTAGTGAAGGTGTAGTTATGTATCTTACACTGGATGAAATGAAGCAGTTCTTAGGTTTACTGACTGATTCTTTTGAAGAATTTACGTTATATCTTGATATGATTTCTCCTTACGTGGCAAAACGTAGTAAACAACATGATATGCTCAGTAAGATGGATGTTTCTTTTCAATGGGGAACTAAGGATGGTCATGAAATTGTAGACATGAATCCTAAACTTAAACAAACTGGACTGATAAATTTTACAGGAAGTATGTTATCCTTAGCGCCTATTATTTATAAATTGTTGTATCCGTTCATATATTTGTTCAATAATCGCATGGGTATATACGAATATAAACGGAATCTGTGATATGACTCATAATATATGAGGTGAAAATGAGTAAAAAGCAAACACCTATGATGGAACAGTATTTAGATATTAAATCTAGATACTCTGAAGAATTACTGTTCTTTCGCTTAGGTGACTTTTATGAATTATTTAATGATGATGCTTTAGTTGCATCTCGTGAACTTAATATTACCTTAACAGGTCGCCCTACAGGAGATGAGGAACGCACACCGATGTGTGGCGTTCCTTTTCATGCTGCTGAAAGCTACATTGAAACGCTCGTTAAAAAGGGATATAAGGTTGCTATTTGTGAGCAATTAGAGGATCCAAAAGCAGTAAAGGGTATCGTTAAGCGCGATGTTGTCAAAGTTATTACTCCAGGTACGGTGATGACAGAAAATGGGAATGATGCAAGGTCAAATAACTTTTTATCATTATTTTATATGGTAAAAGATGCATGGATTCTTGTGTTCTCTGATGTATCTACAGGGGAAGTTATTTGGCACCGCATTATTAACTGTGAAAAACGCAGTGATATGTACGATGCACTCAGCATGTATCGACCAAGTGAAATCATATTGCCAGAAGGAACGATATTACCGCAAGATATTCGAGACTTTATTGAAAATCAATTTAGTAATGTCGTATTTTCTCCTTTTTCTACATACTATACACAGCGTGAAGTAGCTGAAAAAGCAGTAACTCATTTTGATGATTTAGGCCTTATGGAAGAGGACGTATGGGAAGCTTTAGGTTATATGCTTCTATATTTAGAAGATATTATTAAATCTGAAATTTCTCATATCAATTATGTACATCAATTAAGTGTAGGTAATCGCCTTATTCTTGATACATCTTCTTTGCGTCACCTTGAAATTACTCACAATTTACGTGATGGTGGTCAAAAAGGTACTTTACTTGATGTGCTAGATCGTACGTTGACACCAATGGGGGCACGCCTTTTAAAACAATGGCTTGAAAGTCCGTTAACGGATGTAAATCAAATTCAACGTCGCCAAGCAGCCGTGGCAGAACTTATTACACGCGGTGCTGAACGCGCTCATATTCAAAGCTTTTTAGATTGTATTTACGATTTTGAACGCATCGTAGGTCGTATTGAAACCGGATCGGTGTCTCCAAGAGATTTAACAGCACTTCGTGAATCATTAGCAGTTTTACCGGATATTAAGAATGTATTAAGTACATGTTCAAGTCTTGCTTTAACGTCGATTAATGAACGCATTCAAGATCATAAAGATATTTATGAATTATTATGTCGTGCTATTGCTGAGCAACCAGCGTTAACATTAAAAGAAGGTCGAGTTATTAAAGATGGCTTTAATGCTGATTTAGATGAACTGCGTTCTTTAGCGACTAATAGTGAGCAATGGCTTGCTAAGATGGAATCGGATATTAAAGAAGCTACCGGGCTTTCAAAAATTAAGACTGGTTACAATAAAGTGTTTGGTTACTATTTTGAGGTATCACATAGTAAATCAGAACAAGTGCCAGACTATTTTATTCGAAAACAAACCTTGGCCAATGCTGAGCGTTATATTACGCCTGAGTTAAAAGAGTTTGAAATAAAAATTCTTAGTGCAAAAGATAAAATCATCGCTTTGGAGCACGAACTATATCAACAATTGCGTAATGATATTAAACTCGTTATCAAAGAGGTACAAGAAACGGCTCGTGCCCTTGCAGACCTTGATGTACTATGCTCATTAGCATTAGTTGGATACGAAGAAAACTATATTTGTCCAACTATTGTAATGAATGGTCAAATCAATATTCGCGATGGTCGTCATCCAGTTATTGAAAAGTTTTTAAAACGCGAGGTATTTGTACCAAATGATATCGTTTTAAATCATGATGATGAGGAATTTTTACTCATTACAGGCCCTAATATGGCAGGTAAATCTACTTACATGCGTCAAGTAGCTATCTTAATGGTTATGGCACAGATTGGATCGTTTATCCCGGCTCGTGAAGCATCTATTTCTCCAGTAGATCGTATCTTTACACGTGTCGGTGCTAGTGACGATATCTCTACTGGGCAAAGTACGTTCATGGTGGAAATGAAAGAGGTAGCTTATATTTTAGAAAATGCTACTCATAATAGCTTAATAATTCTCGATGAAATTGGTCGTGGTACGAGCACCTTTGATGGTTTAAGTATTGCACAAGCCGTGGTAGAGCATATTTGTAAGCATATTCATGGCAAGACATTGTTTGCCACACATTATCATGAGCTTATTTGCTTAGAGGAAAGTTATAGTAAATTAAAAAATTATACCGTTGCGGTTAAAGAAAAAGGGAAAGATGTTGCTTTCTTGCGCCGTATTATTAAAGGTGGTGCTGATCGCAGTTATGGTATTCATGTTGCTAGATTGGCAGGCTTACCTAATTCTGTATTAAAACGGGCCGAAGTAATTTTAGAATCTTTGGAAGACCAAAGTCATGATGCTAGTGATTTAAATAATCGTGTTATGGGTGGTCAATCTACTAATGTGGTTAAACCAACTGTTAAACAAGTTAGTGATTCTCCATTAGGCAATTTATTTACACATTCCGTAGTAGATAGCTTACTGAAAGTCGATGTAATGAGTATGACTCCAATTGAAGCATTAAATAAATTATATGAACTACAAGAGGAGGCTCGTAAAGGAGGCGGGAAATAATGGCAACCATTCATGTATTGGATGAAACGACAATCAATAAGATAGCTGCCGGTGAAGTCGTTGAACGTCCCGCATCAGTTATTAAAGAACTTATTGAAAATTCTATTGATGCGTCAGCTACCAATATAGAGATTGAAATCGGTGATGGTGGTGTAGCATACATGCGTATTACCGATAATGGCATCGGTATGACAGAAGAGGATGCTCGCTTGGCGATTCTACGTCATGCAACCTCTAAAATTCAACAAGTAGAGGACCTCTTTGATATTGCGTCCCTAGGCTTCCGTGGGGAGGCCTTGGCTAGTATTGCCTCTGTATCTCATTTTTCTTTGATCACTCGTAAAGCAGACTCTGAGTTGGGAACTCGTATTACTGTTGATGGAGGCACTTTTACCGATTGTATTCCTTATGGTGCGGCACCTGGTACGACTATCGAAATTCGAGATTTGTTTTATAATACGCCGGCTCGTCGTAAATTCTTAAAAACTGAGCGTACAGAAGCCTCTAAGATTCAAGATATTGTGGGGAAATTAGCACTAAGTAATCCACATATTTCTTTTAAGCTTATTGTCGATGATCGGGTGTCTATTATTACACCAGGAAATGGTAATATTAGTGATACTGTAGCTGCATTATACGGATATAAAACCAAGGATGATATTTTTACAGTTGCCTATGAAAGTGACTCTATTTATATCGATGGCGTAGTGAGTAAGCCGACACTTCTTAAAAGCACAAGGATATGGCAGACCATTATTGTCAATAATCGAGTGATTTCTGATAAAACTATAATGAAGGCTATCGATAATGCATACCATGCACTATTACCGAAAAATGGTCATCCTTTGGTGGTATTAAATATTACTGTGCCTGCGGGAATGGTTGATATAAACGTACATCCTCGCAAGAGTGAAGTTAAATTCTCAGATGATAAGATTATATTTAAAGCCGTTTATCACGGTATCTTAAATGCTCTAAATAATCCACTCCATGAGAGATACGAACGAGAGTCATCATCTTATATGAATGGTACAGTTGCTAATATATCTGATAATAATGGCAATACTACTGATAGTAGTAACAGTAGTATAAATAATAGTTTTAGTTCTGATAGTACATCCTTACATGGTAATAGTACTTATGATTCTTACAGAGCACCTTCTGCTGTACACGATGAGATGCAATCTGCAGAACATATAGCCACAGCTATAGATTATGATAAGGTCTTTGGTGGACGGCGTACAAAAGGCTATGAAGTTTTGCGCGATGAAACTTCACAGTTTGTGGAGAACCTCAAAACTAAGGGGTATACACCACCTGCACCAAAGACAACTTATGAACAATCCTCTTTTGTGGAGGATAGCTTTACTGCTGTTCCTACTGCATATACTAGTTATACAATAGAGGATGTTGAACGTTTTAAATCTTTATCTCATGATATTCGCGAACAAGATATAGAGGAACGAACGATTCAGAATTCGGGCTTCTTACCAATGGGTCAAGTTGCATCTTGTTATATATTAGCTAAAAAAGGTGATGATCTATATATCATAGATCAACATGCCGCACATGAGCGTGTGCGTTATGATAAGTTGTGTAAATCTTCTGAATCGATTCCTATGCAATCTATTTTGGTTCCTCAATATAATGAGGCCACAGATGATGAAATGAATTTAGTAGAGGAAGAACGAGAAACATTACTTGATCTTGGTTTCGATGTAGAGTTGGGTGGTCCTACTAAGATAAAATTAGTAGGAGCTCCTGTAGATTTGGTAGAGTCAAAAGCTTTTGAAATTCTCCAATATGTATTCTCTTACTTACATGATCATCAACAGCCTACTAAGGCTCAATTACGACATGAAATGTTGGCCTATGCGTCTTGTAGAGGGGCAATCAAGGCAGGTCATAATTTAAATATGTATCAAATGACTACTTTAATTGAGGACTTATTTAGTACCGAAAAACCATATGTATGTCCTCATGGTCGTCCTACGATAATCAAATTTACACCTGATGAATTAGGTAAATTATTCTTACGGTCTTAACATGAATATATTAACTACAGCCCAAAAATCTAATAAGGCCATTCAAGAGGAAGCCAAAGCATTGGCTTCCTCTATGCATATGACTTATATAAAAAGAGGAAAATTATCTATACCAGCATTATTTTACGCACATCTATGTGATTACATTGCGGTTCTTTCTGGTAATGGCCTAACCATTCATTTTCCCAATAATCAACAGCATAGCTTTCATTTATCCATGGCTCAATTGCGTATATTACGTTTACAGCGTGGAGAAGGGGATCATTTAGTTAATGCTCTTCAGACAATACTAAATACTAATGAAATAAGTGATAAAGAAGAATTTTCGTTTCTTGATTGTACAATTGGCCTTGGTAGTGACAGTATCGTTGTAAGCTATGCTTTTCCTCAGGCTCAAATAAAAGGCCTAGAAGGGTCTTTTCCTATATGGCTTGCCACATCTTATGGTTTAGCTCATTATTCGCATAATGTGAAAAGTGTGACGGACGCATTACGTCGTATTGAGGTAAGTCATGATATCTTTGAAAACTATCTACCTAATCTACCAGATGGTAGCATAGATATAATTTATTTTGACCCCATGTTCGAAGTACCTGTAGAGGATAGTCCTCAATTTAAACCACTCCGTGGACATACGGTGGAAAGTCATATTGATGATAAAATCATGGAGGAGGCTATGCGTGTTGCCTTGAGTGGTGTTATCATTAAAGAACGACCGTTTAGTTCGGTCTTTCAGAAGTATCCACCTCATCAATGGGTGGGCGGAAGATATAGCCGCATAGGCTATGGTGTTTATATGAAGGAGTTATTGTGAATCCTTTAATTACCATCGTTGGACCTACAGCGGTAGGCAAGACAGATCTTACCTTGGACTTAGCAGAACAGCTGCATGCTGAGGTTATTTCTGGTGATGCTTACCAAGTATATAAACAACTTAATATTGGTACCGCTAAACCATCGCTAGATGAACTTAATCGGGTGAAACATCATCTCATCGATATACTGGAACCAAATGATTCATATTCGGTATCTATTTTTCAAGATCAAGCTAAAGAAATAATTGCAAGATTAAAAGATAGAAATATTCTTCCTATTCTGTCTGGTGGTACAGGGCTTTATGTTCAATCATTATTGGAGAACTATAACTTTAATGATGTTAAGCCAGATGAAAGCTTACGAGCAGAACTAGATGAGCTATATAATACCAAAGGTATTGAAGGCTTACGAGAATATGCTTTCACATTAGGCAAAGAGCAAGATATTGAAATTCTATATACTGATAAACATCGTCTATATCGTGTCATTGAGATCTTGCATTATGGTGATGTAGATTCGTTACGAAATCAAACTAAAGCTGGTTTATCTTATAAAGGGCCTGTTATCGGTCTCATGAGAGACCGTGATAAACTATATGAGCGCATCAATTTACGCGTTGATATGATGTTTGATGCAGGCTTGGTTGAAGAAGTGGAACAACTCATAAAATCTGGTGTGAAGCCAGATTGCCAAGCGTTTAAGGGCATTGGCTATAAAGAAGTAGTAGACTATATAAATGGCAGTATAACATTAGATGAATGTAGAGATTTGATCAAGAAAAACACTCGTCATTTTGCGAAGCGCCAAATCACTTGGTATAAGCGCATGCCATATATTAAATGGATTCATATTGATAATAATACATCAAAAGATTTTATATTTAATAAAGCTATGGATTTAATTCGTAGAGAAGGAATAGCATGACATTAGAAGAAATACGCAGTAAAGCCCTCGAGATGGCTGAACCTGAATTTAAAAAGTTTGAACCTATTGCCTTGGCAAATACAAAAAAAGTTTTAGAAGCCTTTAAAGAGTGCCAAGTATCTGATTACCATTTTACCGGTACTACAGGCTATGGATATAATGATGTAGGCCGTGAGAAATTAGATGAAGTATTTGCCCATGTATTTAAAGGTGAAAAGGCCATTGTACGACCGCACTTTGTTTCTGGTACACATGCATTAGCAACGACGCTAATTTCTTTGATGGGAAATGGTTCTAAAGGTACTGAATTTATCTATGCTGTTGGGGCTCCTTACGATACGATGCAATCTGTTATCGGTGCATCTCGTGAAGTGCGTGGTTCTTTAGTAGAAAAAGGATTTACCTATACAGAGGTACCTTTGAAAGATAATAGCTATGATGTAGATGCCATTGCTAAAGCTGTTAATGGTAATACTAGAGTAGTGGTTATTCAACGTTCTCGCGGCTATAGCACACGTGAGCCATTATCTATCGCAGATATTAAGATTATTGTAGACGCTGTAAAAGCTAAAAATCTGAATACAATTTGTTTCGTAGATAATTGTTATGGAGAGTTTACAGAGCTTCAAGAACCTTTAGAGGCTGGTGCGGATATCATGGCAGGTTCGCTTATCAAAAATGCGGGAGGCGGTTTAGCGCCAACAGGTGGTTATATCGTAGGTCGTGAAGATCTTGTAGAAGATGTCGCTTATGAATTGACTGCACCAGGTCTTGGTGACCATATGGGATCTTATGCACCTGGTTACCGTTTGTTTTTTCAAGGCTTATTTATGGCACCTCACGTAGTATTACAGGCGCTTAAAGGCGCTGTGTATACTGCAGCTGTAGGCGAGTTATTAGGTTATGATGTATTCCCTAAGGTAAATGCAGATCGCTATGATTTGATTCAAGCTATCAATCTGAAAAATGGGGAAGAAATGGAGCAATTCTGCGTAGGCATGCAGGCTTACTCTCCTGTAGATGCTCATGTACATCCAATTCCTGGTGACATGCCGGGGTACAAAGATAAAATCATCATGGCTGGTGGTACCTTTGTACAAGGATCTTCTATTGAGTTGAGTGCCGATGGTCCTGTACGTCCTCCATATACGATTTTTATGCAAGGTGGTCTAGTATTTGAACATTCTATGCTTGGTATTTTAGGAGCCGCTGAAGAGCTATTAAAATATAGATAATATTTAGAATCTCTTTCTTTTAGAGAAGGGGGTTCTTTTTATTTCAAATCTTTTCAATGTACCTAGTTCTAGGCTATAATATAAGTTGCTATAATTTTATAGCAATACTACTCGGACTTTTACACCGAACTAGTGTTTTTACACGTCAGGCTTTCACCCTGATTAGTTTTATGATCAAGCGATCATTAAAAGGAGAAAGTATGGAAAAAGTTATCGCTGTAGCTATGAGTGGCGGCGTAGACAGTTCTTTAACTGCTGCAATGCTATTAAAACAGGGCTATAAAGTATTTGGTATTACCCTATGGTTATGGGTGAGTGGTACGCCGTATGATGAGGTGCCTCTTGCTGTAACAGATGCTAAGAAGATGTGTGATTTTCTTGGTATTGAGCATCATGTTATCGATGCTCGCGATGTATTCTACGAAAACGTAGTAGATTACTTCGTAAAAGAATATGCCTATGGTCGTACGCCAAATCCTTGTGTATTTTGTAACAAGAACATCAAGTTTGACTTGATGCTCAATCGTGCTCTTGAACTGGGTGCCACACATATGGTAACTGGTCATTATGCACAAGTAAATTACAATAAAGAAACAGGTTTATATGAACTACATAAAGGCATTGATCCAACAAAAGATCAAAGCTATGTTATGTATAATATGAACCAACGTATTTTAAGTCATCTTATCTTCCCTTTGGGAGGACAATGCAAGACTGAAACGCGCAAACTAGCTGCTGAATATGACTTACCAGTAGCTAAGAAGCCAGATAGTGTAGACATTTGTTTCTTACCACATGGAAACTATCAAAAGCTTGTGGTAGAGGAGATGAAAGGGAAACCTAAGTCAGGCAATATCGTTACCGAAGATGGTGAGATATTAGGTAAGCATAATGGCTTATTTAATTACACTATTGGTCAACGCAAGGGACTTGGTATTGCGTATAAACATCCATTATATGTTATTGGTTTTAATGGTGACCGCAACGAGGTCATCGTAGGTTCTAACGAACGACTCTTTACAAATCGTATGATTTGTAAGTTCTATAACTTCTTAGATGATACAATTCACAAAGAATTGAAGGCGGAAGGTAAGATTCGCTATGCAGCCAATCCTTCCCCTTGTACTGCACGTATTTTAGATGACGATACGATGGAGGTTATCTTTGAAGAACCACAACGGGCTATTACCCCTGGTCAGTCCGTAGCCTTTTATAATGGCACTCAATTATTAGGAGGTGCTGTTATCGATCGCGTATGTTAGAAAGGAGAATACAAGTTCCCTGAACTTGTTTACATAGTATGTCAACGAAAAAGATTCGAAACTTCTGTATTATAGCCCATATTGACCATGGTAAATCTACCATCGCCGATAGATTAATTGAATATACTGGCACATTACAAAAACGTGAAATGGAGGCTCAAGTTTTGGATTCCATGGATCTAGAACGTGAACGAGGTATTACTATTAAAGCGCAATCTGTTCGCATTTTGTATAAAGCACAAGACGGTGAAGAATATATCTTGAATCTCATCGATACTCCAGGCCATGTCGATTTTAGCTATGAAGTATCTCGTTCTCTTGCAGCTTGTGAAGGGGCATTACTTGTAGTCGATGCTGCACAAGGTGTGGAAGCACAAACGTTGGCAAACGTGTATCTCGCTTTAGAACATGATCTTGAAATCATTCCTGTAATTAACAAGATTGATTTGCCGTCTGCAGATCCTGATCGTGTTAAACAAGAAATCGAAGATATTATTGGTTTAGATGCATCTGATGCCGTATTATGCTCTGCTAAATCTGGTATCGGTATTCCTGATATTTTAGAAGCTATTGTAAATAAGGTTCCTGCGCCACCAGATAAATCCGATCAGCCTACGAGAGCTTTGATTTTTGATAGCCGCTTTGATTCGTATAAAGGTGCTATTGCGTATGTACGGGTAAAAGAAGGCACTATTAAGGCAAAAGATACAATTCGTATGATGCATGATAAAAAAGATTTTGATGTTACAGAACTTGGTATCTTTACTCCAAATCTCGTACCAGTACAAGAATTACCTTGTGGCTCGGTAGGTTGTATTGCAGCTAGTATCAAAAATGTAAAAGATTGCCACGTAGGTGATACTGTAACATTAGCTAATAATCCTGCACCAGAACCATTGCCTGGTTATCGTAAGGCTGTATCTATGGTGTACTGTGGCCTTTACCCAACAGAGTCTAAAGATTATGAAAACCTTCGGGATGCATTAGAAAAGTTACAGCTAAATGATGCTGCCTTAGAATATGAAGCAGAAACATCATTGGCTTTGGGCTTTGGTTTCCGTTGTGGGTTCCTCGGTCTTTTGCATATGGACGTAATTCAAGAACGGTTAGAACGTGAATATAACTTGACTCTTATTACGACGGCTCCATCTGTAAATTACAAAGTGTACAAAACAAATGGGGAAATGCTCGAAGTCGATAATCCTGCTAAATTGCCACCTCCAACAGAAATTGATTACATTGAAGAGCCTTATGTAAAGGCAACTACAATCGTACCTAAAGATTTTGTTGGTACTATCATGGAGTTATCTCAGGATAAACGCGGTGAATACCAATCTATGGAATACTTAGATGAAACACGCGTATCTGTTGTGTATCATTTACCATTGAGTGAAATCATTTATGATTACTTTGATAAATTAAAATCTGCTACAAAGGGTTATGCATCCCTTGACTATGAATTAATTGGTTATAAACAATCTCCAATGGTTAAGATGGATATTCTATTAAATGGTGATCCTGTAGATGCGTTGTCCATTATCGTACATAAGGATCGCGCCGCTACACGTGGTCGTGCATTGGCAGAAAAATTAAAAGAACTCATTCCTCGTCAAATGTTTGAAATTCCTATTCAAGCTGCGGTAGGCACAAAAATTGTGGCTCGTGAAACCGTAAAAGCATGGCGTAAAGACGTTTTGGCTAAATGTTACGGTGGCGATATCTCTCGTAAGCGTAAATTGCTAGAAAAACAAAAAGCTGGTAAGAAACGTATGAAATCTGTCGGTTCTGTAGAGATTCCACAAGAAGCATTCATGGCTATTCTCAAGGTTGAGGACTAATATAATGAAAACAGATTCTAATATTTTGAATCTGTCTACACTTGGGGATATGGGCTTGTATGTCCATATCCCTTTTTGTAAACAGAAATGTATGTACTGTGATTTTCCTGCTTATCAGAATTTACAAGATTATTACGAAACCTATATATATGCTTTAGTTCAAGAAATCGATTTATGGGTTTCTGAACATCCTGAGTCTAAAGAACGTCCTATAGATACGATTTATTTAGGTGGTGGTACGCCAACAGAATTGTCAATTCAACAGATTAAGATGATTTTAGATAAAATTAAAAGTACTTTTACCATTACTGATGATTGTCATATGACTATTGAGTCTAATCCTGGAGAGGTAGATTTACGGTATCTTACTAAATTAGTGCAATTAGGTTTTAATCGTATTAGTTTTGGCATTCAAACCTTTGATGATAAGGCGCTTGCTATGCTTCATCGCAGTCACAATGGGGAAAAAGCTAAGCAAGCTGTTTATGATGCTAAAGAGGCAGGCTTTGATGATATTAATATTGATTTGATTTATGGTCTACCAAGACAATCCTTAGACGATATTAAACGTAATTTAACAATCGTAGAAGAATTGCCAATTAATCATATCTCTACCTATGGACTACAAGTAGAGGTGGGTACCTATTTATATCATTTAGTTCAAAAAAATCTTATTTCCATTCCTAGTGAAAGCATCGATGAAGCTATGTATGATACAATACTGGAAGGATTAAAAGAACTTGGTTTCGAACGATATGAGATTTCAAATTTTTCGAAGGATAATTCTTATAGTCGCCATAATTTAAAATATTGGCACTATGTAGATTACTTAGGCTTTGGTGCGGGAGCACATTCTTTTTATAATGGTGTTCGCCGTAGTAATAACCGAAACGTAATGCCTTATATACAATCAGTTGATCGATATGTAATGCCTACTATCGATACGGAAATTATTTCTTTAAAGCGAGCTCAAGAGGACTTTTGTTTCTTAGCTTTGCGTACAAAGTTGGGGCTTAATGAATTAAATTTTGAGAAAAGATTTGATACATCGTTGTGTTCTCTATTTGGTAGTACTTTAGATGATTTGGTAACAAAAGGATTATTAGAGTATGAAGATGGTAGTTATCATTTAACCCCTGAAGGGGCGAAACATGGTAACTATGTATTTAGTCAATTTATAGGTGAGTAATTTCTCACAGTTTCTCAAAATCTAATATGTTAGTATAAATAGGATGA
>NZ_CALLVP010000079.1 GCF_938010505.1 uncultured Veillonella sp.
ATCCAAAGACATTGAGCTTGTTTTCCTCTACAGAGGGGATTGGTTTAACACCTGAACAATTGCAAGGTGACCAGGTAGCCAGCTTGGCCGTACCAGAATGTGGTACGAAGTTTGTACGGGGCATGTTGGAAGACTCTCGTCCGCAAACCTTCTCTGACTTAGTACGTATCTCTGGTTTCTCTCATGGTACGAATGTATGGCTCGATAATGCGCAAGACCTTATTAAAAATGGAACTTGTAAGTTGAACGAAGCTATTTCTACCCGTGACGACGTAATGAATTTCTTAATCCATCGTGGTATGGATAGAAAGCACAGCTTCTTCGTTATGGAAAACGTACGTAAAGGGAAGGGGATTGAAAAACGAAATAAACAAGGTCAAGCTACAACGGAATTTGAAGCAGAAATGCGCGAAAATAATATTCCTGAATGGTTTATTGAGTCTTGTAAAAAGATTTCCTATTTATTCCCAAGAGCCCATGCGGTAGCCTATGTAATGATGGCCTTTCGTATTGCATGGTTCAAGGTATACCATCCATTGGCATTCTATGCAGCATATTTCTCCATTCGCGCAAAGGCTTTCGACTTACGAATTATGACAGGAGACCTTAAAACACAATTGACCGAGTTTAACCGTATCAAGGCTCTTGATCGTGCTGCCAGCCCTAAAGACAAGGATCTTATGAGTGCCTTGGAAGTATCTATGGAAATGTATCAACGGGGCTATCGTTTTATTAATGTAGATATTCAACATTCTGAAGCTAGACGCTTTAGCATTAAGGATGGAGCTTTATTGCCACCATTCTTAGCTATTGATTCACTTGGTGAAACAGTGGCTGATGCTATCGTCGAGGAAAGAGTTGAACGTCCATTTACATCTCTAAAAGACTTACAACGCCGTTGTAAAGTATCAAATACCATCATTGATCTTATGAAAGACCTCAAATGCTGTGGTGAACTACCTGAAGATGAACAAATGTCACTCTTTGGGGCATAATTTAATACAAAAAATTACTACATACAAAGTAAGCACTATACACCTAAAGAGGAATATAGTGCTTATTTTTATATATTTTGCTACAATTAAATTAATAATAAATTATGTTGTATTGTTTTGTATTTAATAGGCCTTTTTAACTAACTTAGGTTATTAGTAAATTTGACATATATAGTCGTATAATGTTGGTGATATTTGCTATTATTCAAATCGAGTTTTGTAGTTAAGGGAGTGTTGGGAGATGCTAAGTAGTCTATTAAGGTTGTTAGGTATAAAAGCATCAGATACTAACAGTACGAATGCTATTAAATCAAATATAAATGTAGAAGAAAATAATAAAATTTCTAAATTAGAACCTACTTTGCATAACGAACTTGATTATGTAGAATATGTTCACTTTGATGAGGAAGCTATTCTATATTTGGAAGAATCAGATGTTCCAGGCGTATACTTTAATGAATTCCGAGAATATGTTGATGAAGAGGGGAATGTATTATCTCCGTCAGAGGTCGATCGATTACGATATAAAGACGATTACGAGGACGATTATTATAGATAGAAATAATTAAAATGTCATATTTATATTATTTTTTATATTACAGCGAGTTGGTTAATTATGAGAGTTCCTATATATGAAGCTTTAGCACACTATAAAAGAAATGAAATGTTACCTTATACAGAGTATTTTGGTTTGGGATTTTTTACGGATATTTCATTGGCTGAATCGACATTAGCTGAGTCTAAAAAATTAATTGGATTTTCTGATTTAAATGATAATTCTTTTTCTATAACAACTCACTATTTAAATGATTGTGCTCATATAGGTAATGAAGTTAGTTATGAAATAATAAACAATAAAGTTTATGGTGTTTGGTATGATTATGATATAGATGATTATTATACATGTTCAGGATACATAGGTTTATTTAGTACTTTAAAATATGCAGAGAAAGCAATAGAATGGTATAAAACCTGGGATCTATTTAAAGTATATGGTATAGAGTCTTTAGGAATAGACACTATCACTCTTAATTTAAGGGAATGGACTGAAGGTTTTATAACAGCATATGATTAAAATTAATCAAAAAAAGAGGTGTCATCATTTGATGACACCCTTTTTTGAAAGTTTTGCAGTTTATTTAGTTTGACAGATTTTAGTACAGAGATTTATATTTCATCCAGTTTGTTTTGGCCATTTCTTTAAGTTCTGTACCGCGGCCATCAAGGATTGCATTGATCAAATATTTGCTAAACCCTTTCGCTTGTTGGTAAGCGATTTTAGGTGGCATAGCAAGTTCTTGTTTGTCCACGCGAACGTTGACGATTACTGGGCCATTATGGTTAAGGGCTTCCATAATTTTTTCATCCACTTCGCTAGAGTTTTGAATGCTAACCCCTTTAATACCAGCAGCTTCTGCTAGTTTTCCAAAGTCTGGATTTACAAAATCTGTAGCATAGTCTAAGTAGCCAGAAGCTTTCATTTCCATAGCAATGAAACTAAGTTCTTCGTTATTAAATACGAAGATTTTAATTGGTAGATTTAATTGTTTTAATGTTAGCATTTCGCCCATCATCATAGTGAAGCCACCATCACCGGATAGAGAGATAACTTGACGATTTGGACAAGCATTTTGAGCACCGATGGCATGCATCATAGCATTAGCCATGGAGCCATGGTTAAAGGAGCCTAAAATACGACGTTTACCATTGGTTTTTAGATGACGAGCCGTCCAAATTACAGGAGTACCTACATCAAAGGTAAAGATAGCATCTTCACTTGCTAACTTATTCAAACGATTAACAAAGTATTGAGGGTGAATTGCTACACCATCTGGCTCGGCAACGGCATAACTATCTAAATCACCTCTAAATTTAGTATATGCTTTACGTACTGTGTCGATAAATTCAGTATCATCACGTTGACCAACAAGGGGTAATAATTCTTTTAATGTATCTTTCACAGTACCAATGATACCTTGAGTAAGGGGAACACGCCGTCCTAATGCGCTTGGATCTCTATCTACTTGGATAACTTTTGCATTTTCAGGGTAGAACGGACGATATGGGAAGTCTGTACCAAGCATTACCAGTGTATCGCATTGTTCAATAGCACGGTAGCCTGATGTATATCCTAATAAACCTGTCATTCCTACGTCATATGGATTATCCCATTCAACCCATTCTTTACCTCTGAAAGCATGAACGACAGGTGCTTGTAAGCGTTTTGCTAATTCTACGACTTCATCGTGAGCACCTTCACAACCTGCACCACAGAATAGGGTAATACGTTTACCTGTTTCTAAATGAGCTGCTATTTCTTCAATATCATCGCGTTGTGGCACAATATGAGGTAAGCGAGGGTGATGCCATACTGGCAATTCTTCAATTTCCATTTCCATAACTGCTACATCTCCAGGAAGGACGATAACAGCGACGTCTTGATTACCCACGGCAGCGTTCATAGCACGGAAAAGAATTTCAGGCATTTGTTTTGGGTGTGATACGAGTTCACAGAAGCAAGAACATTCTTTAAATAAATTTTCCGGATGTGTTTCTTGGAAATAACTCAAGCCAACTTCGGATTGTGGAATATGAGAAGCAATAGCCAATACTGGAACACGATTGCGATGACAATCAAAAAGACCGTTAATTAAATGTAGGTTGCCTGGTCCAGAGCTACCAGCACAAACTGTTAGTTTACCGGTTATCGAGGCTTCTGCACCGGCAGCAAAAGCTGCTGTTTCTTCGTGTCGTACATGTTCGAAGGAAATTTTACCATTGCGGCGTAAACTATCATTTACAGAATTTAAACTATCGCCAGTGATACCGTAAATGCGTTCGATGCCCGCATTGGCTAAGACTTCTATAAGTACATCAGAAATTCGTTTTTTTGCCATATTATCACCTATATTTAATAAAAATATTAATTGAGTATAGTTATCAAAACCATATATATTATATTAGACCTATTTTCAGTGTAATTATGTGATAAAAGTTACTAATTGATGTATACATAGTTTATATATGTTTATAATGCTATGATTGATTAATATTTATTTATTAAAATCAAGACCTATAATTATAAAAATTTTCTTTTATATCAACTACTTAATATTCTTTCTCAATACAAAACTCTTATTCTTGCATAACATTAATAAAAGTGTTACTATTAATTCATAAACAAAATAGATAAGTCTTTGGGGATAGGTGAAATTCCTTACCGGCGGTAAAGTCCGCGAACCTTTTAGGTATGAATCGGTGCAATTCCGATACCGACAGTAGAGTCTGGATGAGAAAAGACGAGGCACATTTGTTGTGCGTATTTATGATTACCCAAGGACTATATATAGTCCTTTTTTTATTGAGGTGATATGGTGGATCACGTAGCATATATGAAACGCGCCATTGAACTGGCAAAATTAGCCACAGGTCACACTTCACCAAATCCTTTGGTTGGTGCTGTAGTGGTAAAAGACAATATAATAATTGGTGAAGGTTATCATCATAAAGCGGGTACAGCTCATGCTGAGGTGCATGCCTTAAATCAAGCTGGTAATAATGCTAAAGGTGCTACTTTATATGTAACATTAGAGCCATGCTCCCATTATGGTAAAACCCCACCTTGTGTACTGCGTATTATCGAGGCTGGCATAGCTAAAGTCGTAGTAGGTAGTACAGATCCTAATCCACTAGTATCTGGAAAGGGCATGGATTTACTCCGTGAAGCTGGTATAGAGGTTATTTGCCCCGTATGTAGTGAGGAATGTGCTGAACTAAATGAGCATTTCTTTACGTATATTCAAACGGGTAAGCCTTTTGTAACTATTAAGAGTGCCATGTCTTTAGATGGAAAAATTGCTACATTTACTGGACAATCTCAATGGATTACAAATGAGTCCTCTCGTCGCGATGGACATGTGTTGCGTGCCACTCATGATGCCATGCTCGTTGGGATTGGTACAATTTTAGCAGATAATCCACAGTTAAATTGTCGTCTCAATGATACCGAACTATGTGAGGCTGTATTGGATACAGCTGTCCTAAAGGCACCTATTCCAGTTCATCAGCCAGATGTAATCATATTGGATAGTCTAGGTAGAACGCCAACTAACAGTCAGGTTTTTGACGTAGAAAATCGTAAGGTGCATATCTTTGTATCTAAAGGTTGTCCAAAAGAGCGAATTCAGGCTTTAGAAAACGTAGGTGCCATTGTTACCGTAGTAGAATCTATTTCTACTCGTAAAAGTAAGAGTACTGACATTGTGATTGATATTAAGAAATTATCTATCGATGATATTCTTACGAAACTAGGTGAACTAGGTTACACATCTATTCTTGTTGAAGGTGGATCCGCAATTATCAGTTCTTTTGTGGAAACGATGAACTTTGATAAGGTCGTAACATATATTGGAAATACTATTATTGGTGGTAACGATGCTACACCAGCTGTAGGTGGCCGAGGTTTTGAAAGTTTAGAGGCTTCGCCGCAATTAACTTTTACCAAGACTAAAGTATTAGATAATAACATTCGTATTGAAGCGTATCGTCAAGGGAGGAGAGGCACTTATGTTCACGGGAATCGTTGAAGAAATCGGCCGTGTAGAGAGCATTAAAAAGGGCCCTAAATCCTTAGCCATAACAATTCGGGGAAATAAAATATTTAGTGATTTAAAAATAGGTGACTCCGTAGCTGTTAATGGTGTATGTTTGACGGCTACAACGATTGGTAATGGCGTATTTACAGCTGATGTTATGCCTGAGTCAATCAAGATGACTACTTTTACAAATTTGAAAGTTCATCAACCTGTCAACTTAGAGCGTGCTATGCTCGCCAACGGTAGATTTGGTGGTCACATTGTGGCAGGTCACGTAGATGGGACGGGCCGCATCATTAATCGCGAACAAACGGATAATGCCATTATCTTTACTGTAGAGGCCCCGAAATCGGTAATGGATTACGTTATTTATAAGGGTTCCATTACAATCGATGGTATTAGCCTCACAATTATGCGACGAACGGACAGCAGTTTTTCCGTATCTATCATTCCTCATACGCTGAGCGAAACAATTTTAGGCTCTGCCCATATTGGTACGGAAGTTAATTTAGAAACGGATATAGCTGGTCGATACATTCGTCATTTTATGAATCTCGGTAGTGAACCTACCGAAGATAAACCTAAGAAATCTATGCAATCCCTCTTAGTAGAGAACGGATTTATATAAAGAGTAAGGAGCGTTCCTATGAGCGAACAATTACATTCTATTAAAGAGGTCTTAGAAGACCTTAAAGCTGGTAAACCTGTTATTATTGTTGATGATGAAAGCCGTGAAAACGAAGGCGATCTTATTATTGCAGCTGAGTTTGTTACACAAGAAAATATTAATTTTATGGTTAAATACGCGCGCGGTATCGTATGTACCCCAATGCGTCGTGAAGCTTTAGAAAAGCTTGGCATTCCTGCCATGGTTGCCAAAAATACAGATAACCATGAAACTGCTTTCACAGTTACTGTTGACCATGTAGATACTACAACAGGCGTTTCTCCAGCAGAGCGTGCCTATACAATTCAAAAATTGTTAGATCCAACTGCAAAACCTCAAGATTTCCGCCGTCCAGGTCATGTGTTCCCACTTGTCTATAAAGAGGGAGGCGTATTGGTACGACAAGGTCATACGGAGGCATCTATCGATCTTTGCCGCTTGGCAGGTCTACAAGAGGCAGCTGTTATTTGTGAGATTACAAAAGATGATGGTGATATGGCACGTCTACCAGATCTCATGGAGTTTGCAAAAGAGCATGATTTGAAAATTACTTCCGTAGCAGAGCTTATTGAATACCGTAAACAGCATGAAGACATGGTTGATCTTGGTGCTTGTTCTAAATTACCTACTAAATTTGGTGATTTCAATATTTTTGTATTCAAAAATGAATTAGATAAAAAAGAGCATTTAGCTATCGTCAAAGGTGATGTGCAAAACTGTAGTGATGTACTTGTACGTATTCACTCTGAATGTTTAACTGGCGATGTGTTCGGCTCTAAACGTTGTGACTGCGGCGAACAATTAGATAATGCTTTACGTGCTATCGAAAAAGAAGGCAAAGGCGTTGTAGTATACATGCGTCAAGAGGGCCGAGGTATTGGGCTGACTAATAAAATTAAAGCCTATGCATTACAAGAACAAGGCCTTGATACGGTAGAAGCAAATGAACAATTAGGGTTCCCGGCAGATATGCGTGAATATTCTTTGGCGGCACAAATTATACGCTTTTTAGGTATTAATAGTATTCGTTTATTAACTAACAATCCAGAAAAACGTCATGGCTTAGAACATTGGGGAATTAATGTGACTAGTCGTGTACCACTTATTATTGCAGCAAATAAATTTAATGCAGGCTATTTGAAAACAAAAGAAGAAAAAATGGGTCATATGTTAGAAGACTAATAATGGTCCATCTTAAATTTAGAATGTTTTTATCACACATAGAAAATTCTATGTACGGAATATAGGAGGTCATCATAATGGTAGTTCAAGAAGGTAATTTGTTAGGTTCTGGTAAGAAATTTGCTATTATTGGTTCTCGTTTTAATGAATTCATCACGTCGAAATTAATTGATGGAGCAGAAGACTGCTTATTGCGTCATGACGTTAAACAAGAGGACATTACAGTAATTTGGGTTCCCGGTGCTTATGAAATTCCATTGATTGCTAAAAAAGCTGCCTTATCTGGTCGTTATGATGCTGTCATTTGTGTAGGTGCCGTTATCCGTGGTTCTACTACTCATTATGATTATGTATGTAATGAAGTAGCAAAAGGTATTGCCCACGTTTCATTAGAAACTGGTATTCCAGTTATGTTTGGTGTGGTTACTACAGAAAATATTGAACAAGCAATTGAACGTGCTGGTACAAAAGCAGGTAATAAAGGTTATGATTGTGCTATGGGCGCTATCGAAATGGTTAACCTTATCGATCAAATCTAAAAATTGTATGTATAACACTCAGTATCTCATGGTACTGGGTGTTTTTATATCATCGAAAATATGTTCTTTTAAATTTAAATCAGATTAGACGAACATATATTCTTAATTATTGAAAGTTAAATATTTGACATGATATACTATATAAGCAATATAAAAGTAATATCGAAAATAAGTAGAAATAAGGAATGATAGAATGGATTATATAAAACGTTTTACAACCCGAGAAGGGGTTCGTATGTCTTTAGCTGTAACAACCGATACAGTTGAAACTGCTCGAGTGCGTCACGATTTATGGCCTGTAGCAACAGCTGCTTTAGGTCGTGCTATGACGGGGGCTATCTTATTAGCTGGTGATTTCAAAAACCATGAAAACGTAAGTTTACGCATTAAGGGTGATGGTCCACTAGGTGTGGTGCACGTAGATGCATTTTCAGATAATACGGTTCGTGGGTATGTAGATGAACCTCATGTAGATGTACCATTAAAACATGCTGGTAAACTCGACGTTGGTGCCGCAGTAGGTCATAATGGGGGAGTACAAGTTACGCGATTTACACAATTGGCGCAAGACTATACTTCTACAAGCCCGATTCAAAGCGGTGAAGTAGCAGAGGATTTGGCTTACTATTTGTATGCTTCTGAGCAAGTACCTTCTACAATCAGCCTTGGCGTATTGGTAGATCCTGATTACCATACAGTTGTAGCTGGAGGTTTTATCGTACAAGCCTTGCCAGGTGCGACAGATGCTGCATTAGCACAAGTAGAGAAAAACATTAATGAACTAGGTCCTGTAACAGAATATTTGAAAGCTCATCCAGATGGTAAAGGCCTTATGGAACGCGTATTAGACGGCTTAACTGTTAATGAGGTATATAATGAGCCTGTTAATTTCCAATGTCGTTGCGGTCGCGATCGTTTTGCTAGTGTTCTTATGACATTACGTGAAAATGATAAAAAAGCAATCCTTGAAGACGAGACGACAGAACTAGTATGTCATTACTGTAATGAAAAATATCATTTCAGTCGTGAAGAGCTACAAGATATGTTTGAGCCAAAAGGTCCAGTTCAATAATTATTATTAAAAATAAAATAACCCTTATAAAAATTACAGGCTATATGGTTTTTCCTATAGCCTGTTTTTGTATTCTATGAGAAAATAAAAGATAAGAGTTATTAATAATAGGAGGTCACAATGAGTGCAATCGGTGTAATTGGTGGTACTGGCGTTTATGATCCGACCATCTTTGAAAATATTCATGAAGAATCCTTAATGACACCATATGGTGAAATAGATTATGTACAAGGTACATACCACGGAAAAACAGTAATCTTTGTTGCTCGTCACGGCAAAGATCACACAATTCCTCCACATAAAATTAATTATCGTGCAAATATTTGGGGGCTAAAAAAATTAGGCGTTACATTTATTATCTCTACAACTGCGGTAGGTTCCTTGAATGAAAACTTCAAACCTGGTCATTTTGTTTTGACTGATCAATTCTTAGATTTTACTAAGAACCGCATCACTACATTCTATGAAGGTGGTGACCGTCCAGTAGCACATCTTGACGTAACAAATCCTTACTGCTCTGAATTACGTGATATTCTTCAAAAGGTTGGCACAGAACAAGGTCTTACCATCCACAATGGTGGTACCTACGTATGTACTGAAGGTCCTCGTTTTGAAACTCCTGCGGAAATTAAAATGTTCCACATGCTTGGTGGTGATACAGTAGGCATGACGAATGTACCAGAAGTAAATCTTGCTAATGAAGCTGAAATGGCTTATTCTACGATTTCTATGATTACAAACTATGCGGCAGGCATTTCCGAAGCTGCTTTGACTCATGGTGAAGTAGTAGAAATGATGGCTGACATGGCGGCTCAACTTAAATCTCTTATCTTAGGTGCTATTGATGCAATCGATGTAGATGATCGATATGACGCTCACAATCGCATGCATGAATATGGTGGTTTTAAATTATAATCTATTCATCATAGAAAACAATAGTTCATCGAAGGAGACGCTATGATTAATATTGAATGGCGTAAAGATACGCTAGTACTATTAGATCAAACTAAATTACCAACAGAGATTTCCTATGTGCACTGTACTGATTGGCGTCAAGTGGCCGAGGCTATTAAGATGCTTCGCGTCCGTGGGGCTCCAGCTATTGGTGTAGCAGCTAGCTATGGTTTGATCTTAGCTGCTGTGGAAGCAGGTCGCCAAGAGGATCCATTTAGTGTGCAATTAACGAGTCTATATGACTTTAGTGAGACATTAAAGGAAACGCGTCCGACAGCAATCAATTTGGCATGGGCTGTGGATCGTGTCATTTCTCTTGTGAAAGCTAATGTTAAAAGTATGTCCTCAATGAATGAAGTAGTAGACCTCATTACTAAAGAGGCTATTATCATTCACGAAGAAGACGTATCTTTAAACCGTCGAATGGCCGAAGCAGGGGCCAAATTATTTGAGGGCAAAAAGAATATTTGCATCTTAACTCATTGTAATGCTGGTGCACTAGCTACAGGTGGTTTAGGTACAGCTCTTGGTGTTGTCCGTAAGCTACATGAAAATGGTCAATTGGAACGGGTATATGCGGATGAAACACGTCCATTATTACAAGGTGCTCGTCTTACTACATTTGAACTTTATGAGGATGGTATTCCTGTAACATTAGCAACAGATAATATGGCTGCTTATGCTATGCAACAAGGTCTCATAGATGCTGTTATTGTTGGTGCAGACCGCATCACTACTAAGGGTGATGTAGCGAACAAAATCGGTACCTATGGTGTAGCTGTGCTCGCTAAATTCCATAATATTCCATTCTATGTAGCTGCACCCTATAGCACATTTGATTTTACCTTAGAAAATGGTACTGATATTCCTATAGAGATGCGCGATGATTATGAAGTAACATCTTTACATAGTGTTCAAACAGCCCCTAATGGTATTGGTGTACTAAATCCTGCATTTGATGTAACACCTCATGAGCTAGTGACTGCAATCATTACTGAAGAAGGTGTTTTAAAGCCAAATTACGAAGAGTCTATAGGTAAGCTACGCCAGATTGTAGAATCTAAATAATTTATTATCTGAAAGGTGTAGAATCAATACATCCAAGTGGATTAACTATTAAAGGTTTATTTTTTTATATCTACTCATATTAGTAAAAGGAGTTATTATGCAATCCTTAATTCGAGATATTAACTTAGCAGCAGAAGGCCGTAAAAAAATTGATTGGGTTTCTAATTTTATGCCTACCTTAAATACATTAGGGGATCGTTTTGAAGCTGAACAAACTTTCAAAGGTCAAACTATTGTTGTCAGTGTTCACTTAGAAGCAAAAACAGCATATCTTGCAACGGTTTTAAAACGCGGTGGTGCTGATGTTATCGTAACTGGCTCTAATCCATTGTCTACACAAGACGATGTTGCCGCCGGCCTTGTAGATATGGGTATTACTGTATATGCTTGGTATGATTGTACAGATGAAGAATATTTTGATTTCCTCCATAAAGCACTTGATCACAAACCGCATATCATCATCGATGATGGTGGTGACCTAGTAAACTTGTTACATACTACACGCCAAGACGCTAAAGAACGCCTTATCGGTGGTAGCGAAGAAACTACGACAGGCGTACATCGTTTATACGCATTAGAGAATGCTAAACAATTAACGTTCCCTATGATTGCTGTAAATGACTCTTACTGTAAATATCTTTTCGATAACCGTTATGGTACTGGTCAATCCGTTTGGGATGGCATCATGCGTACTACTAACTTAACTGTAACAGGTAAAAATGTTGTCGTTGCTGGTTATGGCTGGTGCGGTAAAGGCGTCGCTATGCGTGCAAAAGGCCTTGGTGCCCATGTGTATGTAACGGAAGTAGATCCAATTAAAGCCGTTGAGGCTGTATTTGATGGCTTTAAAGTATTGCCTATGATTGAAGCTGCTAAAGTGGGCGATATCTTCTGTACTGTAACAGGTTGTAAAGATGTTATCGTAAAAGAACATTACGAAGTAATGAAAGATAAAGCAATCATGTGTAATGCAGGTCACTTCGATTGCGAAGTAAACGTAGCTGAATTAGCTGACCTTGCCGTAAGTCATGAGCGCGTTCGTCAAAATATCGAAGGCTATACAATGGCTGACGGCCGTAAACTATATGTATTAGCTGAAGGTCGCTTAGTTAACCTTGCAGCTGGTGATGGTCACCCTGCAGAAATCATGGACTTGTCCTTTGCTATGCAAGCCCTTGCTGCAGAGCATATCTTGAAAAATGGCAAAGAAATGGAGCCAAAAGTTTATGTATTGCCTCATGAATTAGATGTGGAAATCGCAAAACTTAAATTGAACTCCATGGGTTATGATTTAGACTCTTTAACACAAGAGCAAATCGACTACCTTACAAAAGTAAACTAATACGTATTGAAATTTAATGGTTTTTGGAAAAGATTTTGTATCTAAACTATTACTAGCTTTCAAATTAAACTAATATAACCGAGCTATTATGGCTCGGTTATACCTATGAGGGAAGACTATGTCTGATTTATTGATTACTCATGTAGACGTCCTCACTGATGAGGGTGTTCTAAAAAATCATGCCATTGAAATCAAAAATGGTTATATTACAGCTATTTTAAACGATAGTGAAGCTACAAAAGTAAAAGATTCTGCTAAAGAAGTGTTAGAAGGTAAAGGCCAATTGGCTGCGCCAGGTCTTATAAATACACATACCCATATTGCGATGGGCCTCTTTAGAAACTATGCAGATGATCTTGAGCTTATGGAATGGCTTGAAACAGCTATTTGGCCCACAGAAGCAAAGTTAAACGACGATTATGTACGTCATGGAACACAACTTGGCATTGCTGAAATGTTACGTACTGGTACCACAACTTTTAGCGATATGTATTTCTTTATGAATACTACAGCTGAGGTGGTAAAAGAAACGGGCATTCGCGCTGTATTATCACGTGGCTTAGCCGGTGTAGCTCCAACAGCAGATCAAGCATTAGTTGAAAATGCTGATTTATTCCGCACTTGGAATGGCTTTGATAATGACCGCATCAAAGTGTTGCTTGGACCACATGCTCCATATACTTGTCCCGATGCTTACATGGAAAAGGTTATCGCCTTATCTCATGAGTTAAACTGTGGTATTCACATGCATTTGTCCGAAACTAAAGGGGAAGTGGAGAATGTTATAAAAGCTACAGGTAAAACTCCTATCGCTCATATGCATAAATTAGGTCTATTCTGGAATACTACATTGGCCGCACACTGTGTTCATGTTACAGACGAAGATATGGCTATTATGGCAGAAAATAATGTATCAGTAGCACATAATCCACAATCTAACCTTAAATTAGCCAGTGGTATTGCGCCAGTGCCTGAAATGATTGCCAAAGGTATCACTGTTGGTCTTGGCACAGATGGTTCCGCTTCTAATAATAATGCTGATATGCTTGAAGAAGTACGCCTTGCAGCTACATTGCATAAAGCACGTCTTTATGATCCAAAGGCTATTCCCGCTCAAGTAGCATGGAACATGGGGACAGTAGAAGGTGCGAAAGCATTGGGCTATACAGACCTTGGAGTACTAGCTAAAGGCTATCGTGCAGACATTGTGTTATATGACGTTTCTGGGATGCACTGGATGCCTCGTTATAATGATTTAGCTGCTCTTGTATACTCTGCTAATAGTGCTGACGTAAATACTACAATAGTTGGCGGAAAAGTTCTTATGAAAGATAAAGAATTGCTTACTATTGATGAAGAAAAACTACGGGCAGAGATTAATAAGGCTCAAGCATATTTTAGTAATTAATATTTAAATCTAAATTTATTTGTTCTATGCTTTATTAGAGTAATATTGGCAGTTAATTACATAACATATTTATATTTCTGAGGTTAAACTATGGTAAAAAGAATATTACAATATTTTTCTTTCTGTATTGCTTTGGTTGGCTTATTGACCATGGCAGGTTGTGGTAGTAGTAGCAATGCATCTTCTCATCTTAAAGGACCTGAAGGGGAATGGATTGCCTATTCTGGGTACACAGTGCAAAATGTAGTTAGTACTATTGATACACCAATCTTTACGATGAATTTAACATCTAAAAATGATGCTAAAACGATTTATACTGCAGATATTACGGCATATAACTATCAATATACAATGCCTGATAAGAGACCTGCCATTGAATCGATTCAAATGGTAGGTGATAAAAAAGAAGCTCGTATGAAGTATATGACAGCACTCACAAAGGTAATGAGTGTTAAGCAAGTATCTGGTACAGCAGATGGTTCTAATGTAAATAAAATTCATATGGACATAACTGGTACTCCAAATACAGAACTTATCTATGATTCTAAAACGGATACCATTAAATTTATGGATCAAACATTTAAACGTGTAAGTAGTACTAATAACTTACAAAAACTAGCAGATGCTTACAAAAAAGATCTCCAAACAGCTTCTAATAAATATTTAGAAGACTTAGGAAATTCATCAAATCCTAAAACAAAATTTATAGTAACCTATAGCTTTGATGACTCTATTTTAAAGTAGTCTAAAAAAGTAAACACAAAACCCACTCATGATAATCATAGAGTGGGTTTTGTGTTATATACTATGTAGATTTATTTAATTGCTTTCACCAAGAACATTGGTACAGGAATATAAAATTCGTCTTCTTCATTGTAAATACGAGAACCTACAGTTAGATCAATGGTAATAGAGCTAGCACCCAGTTTAGTAAGTAATTCTTTATCCCATTCTGGTCGTGTATAAGAAGAAATCTCAAGCATATGATAAATGGTATGACATCGTTCTTTTAATTCCTTACTAACATGTTCGTGAGCATGATGAACGGATTGTGGTAAATCATGGTGATTACGAGCATATTCCGCATCATAATTAAGAATTAAACCACCAGGACGAATGACACGTAACCATTCAGCATAGGCTTTATCTGGATGAGGTAAGTTCCACGTCACATTACGAGCTACAACGATATCAAAGGTATGAGTATCAAAGCCTAAATTTTCTGCATCCATTACGGAGAAGGTTACATCACAATCTAAGGACTCTGCTAGTTGATTTGCTTCATCTATCATATTGGGCGTAATATCAATGCCATGTACTGTATGACCTAGTTGGGATAGGATGATACTGAAAAAACCGGCTCCACATCCGATATCCAATATACGTAAAGATCTTTCAGAATCAAATATATGACTTGTTAATTCGTCTATCCATAATTTTAGCTTTGTGCTTTCCAATTCTTTAGCGCGTAAAGCACCAAAATCTTTAGCCCGATCTATCCAATAGGATGTAATAAATTCTTTATCATCCTTCATAGGGTGATTACGTTCAAAAATATCGTTCATATTTTACTTCTCCTCATATTCTATAGTATGTATAGTACCATAAAATAATAATGAACTATACAGCAAAAATCACATTAACTCCATAAATACTAACTATGAGGTATGATATAATACTTCTATGTTTTTGTTTTAATGAAAGGGCAGGGCTATGATATTACAGACTGGACAACGTACAGATATTCCTGCTTTTTATGGACAATGGCTAATCAATCGTGTTTGTGAAGGGTTTGTGGATGTTCGTAATCCATATAATCCGCTACAGGTGACTCGGTATCCTATTAATCACGAGGTAGTAGATGGTATTGCATTTTGTACTAAGAATCCTTTACCATTTATTCCACTACTAAATGAAATTGTTGACTACAGACAATACTGGCATATGACAATAACGCCTTATGGAACTGATATTGAGCCCTATGTACCACCTTATCCTTCTGTTATAGAGGGATTTAAACACATATCCAAACTGCTTACTCCACAATCTATGGTATGGCGCTATGATCCTATCATTTTAACCAATGAGTATACAGTAGATTTTCATTTTGAAAGCTTTTATATAATGGCCAAGTCCCTTAAAGATTATACAGATACAGTTGTTGTTAGCTTTTTAGATATATTTGATAAGGTGGCTCAAAATTTCCCAGAAGGGTACAGACCGAGTTTAGATGTTCAAAATAAGATCATTAAAGAATTTCTATCCATAGCTCGTTCTCATCATATGACTCTCAAAACCTGTGGAGAAGGGCATATCTGTAAAGAAATTGGTGCTGATACAGAGGGGTGCCTTACTTTAGATTGTTATGAAAGGGCCTGGAATATAAAATTAAAAGCACCAAAACGTACGCCAGCACGACCAGAATGTAATTGTTATTTACATGGTGATATTGGGGCTTATGATAGCTGTAGTCATTTTTGTCGATATTGTTATGCCAATACTAATCAAGCGGCAGTTCGATATAATCGGTTACATCATGATCCAAATTCTAGCTTACTTATTGGAAAACTTTCAAAAAGAGAAATTATCAAAGAAAGTACGGAGAAGAGCTGGATTGTAGAGGAAACTATAACACAAGATAGCTTGTTTTAAGCAGAATTACAAGGAATTACTAAATTAAATGAATTGACTTATCGTGTAAAATAGATACCAAAGGGGTTGTCAAGAAGGAATCTCAGGAATATAAGAGAGTGTAAATGTGTTTTTTGTTTAATTAAAAAGGAGGTGCATTATATGATAAAGTATAAGAGTGATAGTAAAGAAAGTTTACAATCATCTGAATCATCTATGCCCGTGTTAGCAATGTGTTACGACTTTGATAAAACCTTAACCCCTGACGATATGCAGGCACAAGGATTTATTCAATCGGTAGGTTATAACGAGGAGCAAATCAAACAATTTTGGCATGAATCAAATCAGTTGGCTAAAAAACATGATATGGATAATAATTTAGCCTATATGTATAAAATGATTCAAGAAGCAGTAGGCCATTTCTATGTAACAAAAGATAAGCTCATGGAATACGGCAATCAAGTAGAATTATACGAAGGGGTACGGACTTGGTTTGAACGTATTCGCGAATATGGCTTAGAACAAGGCGTTAAGATTGAACATTACATTATTTCATCTGGCTTAAAAGAGATGATCGAAGGCACTGAAATGGCAAAAGAAGGGGCTTTCACCAAAATTTATGCCAGTGCATTTATGTTTGATGATAAAGGTGTAGCTGTTTGGCCTGCACAAGCCATTAACTATACTAATAAGACACAGTTTTTATTCCGTATTCAAAAAGGGATACTCGATATTAACGATACCGGTGTTAATGATTACATCAAGCCTGAAAATCAACGAGTGCCGTTCCGTAACATGATTTATATTGGGGATAGTGATACAGATATTCCTTGTATGAGTCTTGTAAATGCTAATGGTGGTCATTCTATAGGTGTGTACGATCCTTTTAAAAAGGATAAAGAAAAAGTATATAAAATGATGCGACATCACCGTATACGTTATTATGCATCTGCAGACTATTCGAATGGTTCAAAACTAGATACATTAGTAAAGCAAATTATACGTAAAACCGCAGCCTTTGAAGTATTAGGAGGCGAATATATTCATTGTAAATACGAAGCTGAGGAGTAACATGGATAAATCTAAATTAACTAGTGAATGGATTCAAACTTTTAATCGTTTGGGGGCTGAAGGTAAATTAAAACCTACTGTACCATATCATGATTTATTCAACCGTAAAGAGTTAAAAGGTTTTCCGCTACATACATTACAAATGTGGACGGTAAACTTTCCAACAGGACATATTACATGCTGTGATCCTTTAGTTTCATTGCCGAGTAAGCCTGATACGTATCTTAGAACTGTAGAGCCAGGTACGTATCTATTAGAGACTAAGATTATCGAAATGGAACCAAATGAATATCGTTATGTAGCTAGTCGAGTTGTTTTTAGCGGTAATGAGCCTGTATACTACGAATTAGCATTAAAAGGGACTGAAGACTTAACTGATTTAGATGATGGGGATACCTATATTGGATTTCCAGTCGATTCAGGTTTAGCTACAATAGTAGATGCACAAACTATTGAGACATATAACAAGTTTTATGAACAATGGCATACTAACTACCCTGAAAAAAATATCTATGATGATTACTATAGTGATTTATTCCAATTGAATGCGATGGCATATCCTCAGTATCAACGATCTAAAGGTGATTGGATTAGTTTTACAATTCCTGAAACAGAATTAACCGTACCAATGATTCAATCTGGCTTTGGTGATGGTTTATATCCAGTATACTGGGCATTTGATAAAGATGGACAGATCTGCCAAATTATTATGGAATACATTGATTGTAGCGAAGCATATGAATAATGTATTTAATATAGTTAAGGAAATAATTATATATAACTTAATATATATAAATAAGGCGCTTAGATAACTAAGCGCCTTTTAATATGATCGTATTATATTTTGAGATTTAAATACCAAAAATCCAGTTTACTAATACACGAATGATACTTAAACCAAGAATAATTTCAGCAAGAAATCTTAAAGAACTCTCCATGCCATTACCTAAATGTTTTAAACCACCAATTTTGGCTTTACTTACAATATCACACCAGCACATATAATTCCTCCATAAGAGTATGAGTAAATTAGATAATTTATATTACTATTTTACAATCTAATTCTAAAAAATTCAATATAAAATTACTAATGCATACAATAGTTTAAATAAAAAAGCTTTAATGTATAAGATTTTTAAATTTTGAAATGGTTTTATTAATTATGATTTTAAAATATGATACTATAAGATTAATTATTATTGTGTTGTGTAATGAAAAGATATATGAAAAAGTTTGTATTAGGCTTAGCCATAGCATTGGCTCTTTGTAGTCTTTGATAAATAATGAGTGCATATCTGGTTATTTTTAGAAGTAACTTACATAAACTAGCTTATAGAAATATAGGCTAGTTTTTCTTTTAATATAAATTACTTCCGATAACGATATATTATCGGAAGTAATTTAATGTCAAAAATTGGGCCTAAATGGCCCAATCCCTTGTGTTATATAGTTTTTTGCTTATTTACGTTTAAATGTGTATGGTTCGTATTCTACATCATTATGGCGGTTAATCCACCAGTTCCAGCCGATTCTTGCTAACTTCCAAGCAATGAATCCTACGATGATTCCTAATACTAAACCTGTTAATACATCTGTTGGATAATGTGCAAATAAGTAAACTCTAGAGAATGCTACTACTATTGAACCTAACAATGCTAAAATCCCTAAATAACGCTTCTGAGGCGCTATTTGGGTTAAGCCTAGGTAAATCGTCATAGATGATGCGAATGAACCAAAACTGTGGCCTGATGGGAATGAATAGCTTGTAGCTTTTGGTAGTGCAGATTCCAACGGTACCGTTACATTTGGAAAATCTACAAATGGTCTTAATCTAGCTACATTTGGTTTTAAACCTTGGTCGCCAATTATAAATACAAATCCTAAAGCAATAATAATTGCCACGCCTAAAACGCGGTATTTTTTTTGTAGCATTAATAATAATGCTATAATAATCCATAATGCGCCATTGCTTGTAATTTTTGAGATAAATGCCATAATTGGTGTTAAAAAACTATATACAAAATGTTCATGTACATAGAAGATTAAAGAGTGATCAAATTGTAAAATTGTGTCCATAAATTCCTTTTCTATTCTACTTTTACCTAAATGATAATTGTTGAGAATGTCTTATTATGCTTTTTATTTTAATAATTAATCTATACTAATTTATTTACGTATATAATGATTTCTCATTTACAGCCCAAATAATAGCCTAAACTATTTATATACAATGGTCAATAGTTTAGGCTATATTTCATAAAAGCTATAGTTATGATTTCTTTTTATCTGTTTTCTTAGGTGGCGCTTCAGGTGTTGCAGGCATTGTAATAATCGTATCTACAGGGTCATATACAGACTCAAAGAAATCAGTTTGAGTAACCCAGTTACCATATGTAATGGTTCTATACGTATTCATTTTTAAGCCTACATGGCCCTCTTGTATTTCTTTTTCTTTTAAAGATGGATCTACCTTAGTTATTGTTTTATTTGGAATCTCACCATAATCGCCTACAGAGATAGATACATTTTTTGGTTTATCTTCAGCTGTACCTATAATGTAAATAGTTAACGTACCATTATTCATAACACTTAAGATATAAATAGAATGTTGGTACGGATTTCTAAACTTAAAGTCTAAATAGCCCCAAGCTACCGTAGCATCTCTACCAGCTTGAATATATCCAACTGGTTCAAAATGAGGTGTACGTTCAACAATATTCATTCCAGATAATAAAGCTGTATTAAAAATAGTAGAACTTACTTGACAAATACCGCCACCAATGCCTGAAACTAATTTGCCATCAATCATAACAGGGGCATCATCATAGCCAGCTTCTGCAGTACGTTCGCCTACAACATCGTTAAAAGAGAATTGTGCACCGGGCTTAATGAGTGTTCCATTTATCTTATCAGAAGCTAATTGAATATTATGTGTTCTGCTTTCATTACTTGGATCATATTCTGTTGTGAAGGATGCCAATACTGTATTTAATGGTTTTAAATCAGTATCAGTAACTTTTACCGTATTCTGCGTAGTAAATACCATGGAAAGAGAATTTATACTATCGCCAGTCTGTAAATCATCTTTTAGCTTTTTGAGGGTGGCATCAATATCAATACGCTTACCTTCTTTCGCCGGATGTATTACTACTTGTCCATTTTCAACAGTAAGATATGCATCATGACTAGGTGTCTCTATTGTTTTGGCTAACTCAGTAAGATATGTTTTACCCTTTACTTCGTCTAACTTATATTGTGGTTTAAAATGATGACCATAAAATAAACCATTAAATCTATGTGACAATACTGTCCACATATCATCCTCATAGCCATATGTGGAAATAGCTTTTACCATAGCCTCTGTATCGAATTGAATACCTAAATCATGATATGTGGCTTGTTGTTTTTTATTATTTCCCATATCGATAGATATAGTCTGAGGTATCTTATCATTCACCTCTTGTAAACGTGCTTGTAATTCGTTCTTTGGTGTATTTGATAGATCTGTATCATTATAATATACACCATAAGAAATATTTTCTGTTGGAATGTATGAGCAACCACTTGTACCCAAAAGAACAAGTACTGTTCCTACTAATATGTATTTCTTCGTCATGTATTCGTAAACTCTCCCGAATAAGTTATTATATTCTCTAATTATAGCATATAAACACATAATCTATGGTACAATTATATTGATATTTTATGGGTAAGGATGAATTATGTCAAAGTCTAAGAAACAACAAAAACATTTCTATTTGCGCAATAACGATGCGCTTATGAATAGTAAAAAGTTGTCTATGAAAGCAAAACAAAGCATATTGTTATCTAAGGCTGAAAACACTGTTGATGCTTACGAATCGGATTGGGACGATTTCGTAGATTGGTGTACTTATCAAAAGGTATCTTATTTTCCAGCTACACCAGAAACAATAGTAAATTATATTAACGATCTAGCAGATTATGCAAAGGCAAATACAATTTCACGTCGTATTAGTGCTATATCTGAAAATTTTAATGCTTCTGGCCAAAGAGATAATCCATGTATGGCTCCTATTGTAAAACAGGCCTTACGTGGTATTAGACGATTAAAAGGAACATTCCAACAAGGGAAAACACCAGTTTTGTTAGAAGATATTGAAGATATTATAGAGTGTATGTCTAAGATAGATATGCCGGAACTACAATTATTGCGTGATAAAGCTATTCTTTTGATTGGGTTTATGGGTGCCTTCCGGCGCAGTGAAATTGCAGCTATTACGGTAGAAAATCTTCAATTTTCACCACAAGGCGTTGAAATATTTGTAGTATCCTCTAAGGCTGACCAAGAAGGTCAAGGTGCAGTGGTAGCGATTCCTCATTTATCTGGCTCTCCTCTAGATGCAGTACGAGCCTTACAACAATGGTTACATGCTTCTGGGATTACTGAAGGACCTGTATTTAGAGGTTTTACAAAAAATATGTCTTTAAGAAAGACAGCTATATCTGATAAGATGATTGCAGAAATAGTTAAAAAATATATTTCTCTCATTGGTCTTGATCCTGCCATGTATGGTGCCCATAGTTTACGTCATGGCTTTGCAACGACTGCAGCCGCTTATGGTGTTGAGGAGCGTAATATCATGCGTCAAACCCGCCATCATAGTGTTAATATGGTTCGTCGTTACATTAATGAGGCAAACAAATTTGTAGATAATCCTATTTCAACGATCTTTAAAAAACGATTTAGATAACAAAAGGCAGCTATCTCTATTAGAGTAGCTGCCTTTTTGCGTGGGATTAACCCATATATATTTAGTTTTGAGCCACATAGTCCAAAGCTCTAACTGGACTATCAGATTTCTTTGCTGGTACTTTCAAAACTGTACCAGGTACAAGAGCACCAGAATCGCTAATATTGTTAAGCTCCTTCATGGTATATACCATTTCACGAACATCCATATCTTTATGAGCTGTACGTGCTGCAATGTCCCACATTGTATCGCCTACTTGAACCTTTACTTCACGTACATTATGTGTATTTACCTCTATTGTAGGATTTGACATATTATAACCAAATAATACTGTTAAGCACATTCCTACCATCATCAATATATTTTTCATCTCATACCTCACATTTACATCGAACATAATATCTGGGAACATTTGTTTGTTTACATGCTTATAATAGCACACGAACGAATGTTCGGTCAAGTGTTTTAGAACAAATGTTTGCAAAAACTTTTAAAATTGCCTATAATAGGTATATAAGTTAAGTAAATATCTTATATTTTTATTATATAGTACATTATGTGGTATTTTTTACGTATATAGATTGACATTATTTTGGCATTAGATTGACTTTGGAGGTTTATCGTGAGACGCCCTGCTACAGATATTAATACAAAACAGCGCCGTATATTAGACTTTATAAAAGATTCATTACATAATGAATATCGTTGTCCTACAGTTCGTGAAATCTGTACACATGTAGGGCTAAGCTCCACTTCTACTGTTCAATCTCATTTGAATGCGCTAGAAAAATTTGGCTATATTAAACGTGATCCAAATAAAAATCGTGCTATTACCGTTTTAGAAGATATTAAACCTTCTATCTCAGTAGCTGGTAATGAAACGTCTAGCTCTGATAACTTTGAGTTTTTAGGTGCAGGTCTTAAACAAGTACCTCTTATCGGTACTGTACAAGCAGGTATGCCTATTACTGCGGTGGAAAACTTAGAGTCCACGCTTACATTGCCAGTTCAATTGACTGGTGATTCCGATTGTTTCTTACTTCGTGTTCAAGGCGAATCTATGATGAATATCGGTATGTATGAAGGTGATATGCTTATCGTACGCCATCAAAATACAGCTAATAATGGCGACGTAGTTGTAGCACGTATCGATGATGAAGCTACAGTAAAACGTTTTTACAAAGAAAATGGTCACATTCGTTTGCAGCCTGAAAATGATGATTTTGATCCAATTATTGTAGATGATTGTCATATTGAGGGCCTCGTAATCGGTCTTGTACGAGATAGAATATAAACAAAAGAACGGCAACATATTGTTGCCGTTTTTTTGTTACATGTATAAAGTTTATTTTTAATGTAAACTATTTTCTCTCCGTAGAGTAGCAAAAATAGCACCTGATATATTATGCCATACACTAAAAATCGCCCCTACTAACGTTGCTAATGGATTTAATGCAAAATTTGTTGCTGCCAATGTTACGGCTAAACCACTATTCTGCATTCCTACCTCTATTGCTAGCGCTGTAGTTTTATCATATCTTAATTTAAGCAGTGCTCCTACACCTAAGCCTAGTAGTAGACCTAGTATATTATGTATACCAACAACAATAAGTGTTTCAAGTCCAGAAATCAATAGTTTATCCTTGTTGATAGCAATAATGGCTGCTATTAATAGTATAATAGCTATCATTGAGAAGATAGGACTAATACTAGTTAAAGTATTAATATGTGATTTACATACATATTGGATTACAGCACCCAATAAGATTGGCACAACAATAACTTTTACCATAGTAATCATCATAGGTAGTACTTGAACATCTACCCATGCGCCACCGATATATAGGATTAATAATGGTGTAACTATGGGAGCTATTAATGTTGAAGTAATTGTCATTCCTACAGATAAAGGGACATCACCATTGGCAATATAGGTTATAACATTACTGGCTGTTCCACCAGGACAACAACCTACTAATATAACACCAATAACAATATCCGGTGATAAGGTAAATATATGGCAAATTCCCCAAGCTAATAGAGGCATTATTGTATATTGTGCAAGTACACCAATACAAATATCTTTTGGATGCCTAAGGATACTACATAAGCTTTCAAACTTAATAGTAAGCCCCATGCCAAACATGGCTATACCAAGTAAAAATGGTGTATAAGCGATTGCCCAAGTAAAGTATTCTGGTACTATATAGGCAATAGATGAAAATCCTAGGATTATAAAAATCAAGTATTTGGAAAGAACGTTGTTGAGTGTAAGTAAATGATTCATAACTTCTTTCCTTATTTTGGATCGTATGAGAAGTTATCGATAAGTCGTGTAGAACCAATATATATAGCCATAGCCACTAATACTGGGGCAGTAACCTCTTGTACAGGTTGCATAGTCTTAGCATCAACAACTGAAATATAATCTATTTTAGCAAGTGGTTCGGTTTGTATTGTTTCTGTCATAGTATCAATGATACATTTAGCAGGACACCCATATTGTATAGTTTGTTTTCCCAATTGAATAGCTTTATACAATATGGTAGCGGCTTTCCGTTCTTCACAAGATAAATATGTATTACGAGAAGATTTTGCTAAACCATCTTCTTCACGAACAATGGGAACGCCAATAATATTAACAGGAAAATTTAAATCAAAGACCATTTTACGTATAATGGCTAGTTGCTGTGCATCTTTTTCACCAAAATACGAATTTGTTGGTTGAATAATATTAAAGAATTTTGCTACCACAGTGCAAACGCCTTTAAAGTGAATTGGTCTGCGAATACCACACAATGTATCAGATAAATCCGTAATATTTACAAATGCTTTTTTATCTTGGTACATTTCCTCCGGATTTGGAGTAAAAATAAGATCGACACCATGTGATTCACATAACTTTTTATCGCTATTAATATCACGAGGATAAGTACTTAAGTCTTCATTTTCTCCAAATTGAATAGGATTTACAAATATAGAGACAATGACCTTATCGTTATATTTTCTAGCTTGATCTATTAATGCAGCATGTCCTTCATGTAAGAATCCCATAGTTGGTACAAAACCAATTGAGTAACCTTCTTTTCTCCAGCTATTTACTGTATTCCGTACATTTTCGATAGTTGTTATAACATCCATTATATTCCTCCGTTATATTGTAAATACGAAGATAGTCCTATACAGTCTACTGTAATTCGATCAATGACAATTATTTTTGATCAACTAATAAACCATGTTTCTCATAGTTTTTTATATGACTTATCTTGTTATTGTTATCTACAAATACAACGAGAGGATTATGGCTCTCAACTTCTCGTTCATCAAGCTGTGCATAACACATGATAATTATCTTATCATGTACTTGTACATGTCGTGCGGCAGCACCATTTAAGCATATAACACCACTACCTGCTTCTCCGGCTATAGTATATGTACTAAAACGCGCTCCATTATTAATGTTTACAATTTGAACTTGTTCATATTCTCGTATTCCAGATGCATTCAATAAATCTGTATCAATTGTAATGCTCCCTACATAATCAAGTTCTGCTTGTGTCACAGTAGCTCTGTGAATTTTACCTTTTAACATTGTTAGTATCATGCTAAACTCCTTGTGTTTTAAATGTACCCGCCATTTTGGTCGGTTCGAACTTTCACAATTTGTCTGTTTATCATGAATTAACAGTAGACTAGAGTATAGTTAAAAATACTATCTCCAGAGAAATTATACCACAATTATAAATTTTTACACTAAAATACAATTAATATAATACAAATAATGTCACTATAATCAAAAATAACAGTAAGATTGTAGTATAAAATCATAACCACCCGTAAAACGGGTGGTTTGCTCTGACCCTATAAGGGTCTTTC
>NZ_CALLVP010000080.1 GCF_938010505.1 uncultured Veillonella sp.
GCAGCTATTATGTACTCTAACAACAATGACCAAATGGTATCTGTAAACAATACAGCTCGTAAAGCATTGGAATCTGTAGGTGTACAAATCGTTGATACTGAAACATTTGCAGATAAAGATACTGACTTCTCTGCACAATTGACTAAGATTCAACAAGCTAAACCAGATGTAATCATCGTTGCATCCCTTTACCAAGAAGGTGCCCTTATCATGAAAAAAATGCGTGAAATGGGTATGAATCAACCTGTAGTTGGCTCGAACGGCTTCAATAGTCCACAATTCATTAAAATTGCTGGCGATGCGGCTAATGGCGTTATCGTTGGTACACCTTGGTTCCCTAATAAAGAAGACCAAAAGGTTAAAGACTTCCGTAAAGCTTATGTAGCTAAATATGGTAAAGAACCTGACCAATTCGCAGCACAAGCATACGATGCAGTATATCTTTATGAAGCAGCTTTGAAAAAAGCAGGTTCTACAACTGATCGCGAAAAATTCCGGGAAGCATTGAAAAACATTGCTGACTTCGTTGGTGTAACTGGTCAATTCAAGTTCAACGAAAAACGCGATCCTTCCATGGAAGTTCAAGTATTACAAATTAAAAACGGTCAATTTGACGCATTAACAAAATAAGTTGAGGTAGTATAGTGTTTTTACAACAATTAGTTAACGGGTTAACCCTCGGTAGCTTATATGCTGTACTCGCTATTGGCTTAACACTTGTGTTCGGTGTTTTGAATATTATCAACATGGCTCACGGAGGCATCTTTATGATAGGTGCCTTCGTTGGTCTTTTTATGGTAACAATTTTTAACGTTAACATTTTTGTAGCCCTTATCGTAGCTATGGCTGTAGGTGCTATCCTCGGTTATCTTTTAGAATTTGTGGCGCTTCGTCCACTACGCAAGAAAAAGGTGTCTCACTTGGCACCACTTATCAGTACCATCGGTGTTTCCATCTTTATTGAAAGCTTGGCATTATTGCTTTGGGGCCCTCAAACTAGATCATTCCCACCAGACTATATTGGTGGCCTAATCGACTTTGGAGCTTTCAAAATTTCTATGGTACAAATTATTGGTTTAGGCGTTTCTGTTGTGCTAATGCTGATTTTAAATATAGTTATTAAGAAAACTAAGATTGGTAAGGCTATTCGCGCTGTATCCATGAGTACGGAAACAGCAGCTCTCTTGGGTATCAATCCAACAATGATTATATCTATTACTGTTATGATTGCATCTGCTTTAGGTGCAGCGGCAGGTGTATTGGTAGGGTTGTCCTTTAATGCTATTGAGCCTACTATGGGTGTTATTATAGGCTTTAAAGGTCTGGCAGTACTTATCTTAGGTGGTCTTGGTAATATTACAGGCGCCATGGTTGGCGGCTTTATTTTAGGTGTAGCAGAAATCTTTTCTGTTGCTTATGGTGCATCTACATTCCGTGATGCTGTGGCCTTTGGTCTCATAATCCTATTATTATTCTGGCGCCCACAAGGCTTGTTTGGATCTAAAGATAAAGGGGGTAGACCGTAATGGAATTATTAAACCCGTATTATCTACAGATCGTGATGTTTTTCATCATTAATGCCATCATGGGTATTTCAATTTATTTCACACTGGCAAGTGGACAGCTTTCTTTAGGGGCTGCTGGCTTTATGAGTGTTGGTGCATACGTAGGCGCTATTCTTTCTTTGAAAGCTGATTTGCCTATCGTTGTAGGCATTATTATTGGTGGCTTAGTTGCTAGTCTTGTGGCTGTTATTATCGGTTTGCCAACAACACGTCTTAAAGGTTTGTATCTTGCCATTGCTACACTTGGATTTGGCGAAGTTGTGCGTGTTATTTTCTTGAATTTGGATATTACAAATGGTGCATTAGGCCTTTCTGGTATTCCATCCATTCCTCAAGAATTGACAAATTATGCCTATGAATTTGATCTCGATGGTTTAATGGGCATTGATGCTGTTGCATGGGGCAATCTAATGGCTATCATTATTTTGTTAGCTATTTTAGTATTGATTATCGCCTTTTGTGTACGGATTAATAATAGCCGTGTGGGTCGTGCCTTTGCAGCGATTAAGGCTGATGATCATGCAGCAGAATTGATGGGTATTAACGTTGTATACTACAAGATGATGGCCTTTATCATTGGTGCTTTCATCGCTGGTATTGGCGGTGGTTTGTATGCGCATATTACAAACTTTATCAATCCTACAGATTTCAGCTACCATAAAGTCGTACAAATTTTGTTATTCCCTGTATTTGGTGGTTCCAATGTAGTATGGGGGTCCGTACTAGGTTCCTTTATTCTTACATTACTACCAGAGGTATTGCGTTTCTTATCCGACTATCGCGATATTATTTATGGTGCTTTGCTAGTAATCTTGATGGCTGTTCGTCCAGATGGTATTTTAACAGAATCCATGGTGGATAAAATTAGCCGTAAATTAGGCTTTAAGAAAGCTCCATATATTCCAGAATCACAAGTATTAACAGAACGCTTTGAAGCATATAAGCGTAAACAACAAGAAAAACAAGGATAGGAGGGAACTGAATGCTATTAGAATTAAATGAAGTAAGTAAAAGCTTTGGTGGCGTTGCAGCTCTCACAGGTGTATCCTTTGGTGTTAAACAAGGTGAGGTATTTGGTGTTATCGGTCCAAATGGTGCTGGTAAGACCACACTCTTCAACTTGATTACTGGTGTATTCCCTGCAAGTTCTGGTGAAATTGTATTTGATGGTATGTCTGTTGTAGGCATTAAACCTCATAGAACTGTTGAAATGGGGATTGCTCGTACCTTCCAAAATATTCGTCTCTTTGGCAATATGACCGCTCTTGAAACTGTATTAACCGGTATGCATTGTCGTACTGGATCTGGATTTTTATCTAGCTTTTTGAAAACAAAACGTCAACGCATCGAAGAAGAACGTTGTCGTGGCATTGCCTATGAGTTCTTAAAGCTTGTGGGGCTTGAAGAAGATGCGGAAGAGGTTGCAACATCATTACCGTATGGTAAACAACGTCGTCTTGAAATCGCTCGTGCCTTAGCGACACATCCTCAATTGATCTTGCTTGATGAACCTGCAGCAGGTATGAATGATAGTGAAACTGAAGTTCTGCGTCAATTGATTGGCAAGATTCGTGACCTAGGTATTACCGTTGTAGTTATCGAACATGCCATGGAATTGATGATGAATATATGTGATCGTTTGGTAGTACTTAACTTTGGCAAGAAAATTGCAGAAGGTACACCTCAAGAAATTCAAAATAATGAGGCTGTAATTGAAGCTTACTTAGGTAAAGAGGAGGTGTAATATGTTAAAGCTAGAAAATATTGTGGCTGGTTATGGACATATTACAGCCTTAAAAGATATAAGTCTAGAGGTTCCACAAGGTTCGATAGTATCTCTTATTGGCGCTAATGGCGCTGGTAAGACTACTACGATGAAGACCATTATGGGGCTTGTAAAACCCACATCTGGTCGAGTGATTTTTGAAGGCCAAGATATTACAGGTCGTCAAACTCACCAAGTTGTACAAAATGGTATCTCCTTAGTTCCTGAAGGGCGTCAAATTCTACAAGATATGAGTGTTTATGAGAACCTTGAAATGGGGGCTTATACACGTAAAGATAAAGAAATTGAAGCAGATATCAAAAAGGTATTTAAACGATTCCCTATTCTTGATGAACGAAGCTATCAATTAGGAGGTACTTTATCAGGTGGTCAACAGCAAATGCTCGCTATTGGTCGTGCACTTATGGCTCGTCCAAAGTTGTTATTACTAGACGAACCATCCATGGGTCTTGCACCTTTAGTAGTAAATGAGATCTTTGAAACCATTAAAGAAATTAGTGCCGATGGAACAACCGTTCTTTTAGTAGAACAAAATGTACGTCAAGCATTGAAGATTGCTGATTATGCGTATGTTTTGGAGACTGGTAAAATGGTATTGTCTGGCTCTGCTGATGAAGTACGCCATAATCCTCGTGTTATGGAAGCCTATTTAGGCGGTCGTGTTGAATAATCAAATGTACAGATAGGATATCATTGTCTAAAATTTTAAATAAGGTATATATACTAGGAACCAAGTATATATACCTTATTTTTTATTTTATCAATATTTTTGATAAATCTACCACTATTTTGTGAACTGCCGATGAAAAGAGTTTAAAAATAATTTAATATCTTATTGAGAATTAACATTAAAACTAGTGAACTGTGAATGAAAAAATAAAAAATACAATTCATGAACATATAATGCAAACAACGTATTTATAAGGATTTTTAATTGAAAGTTTAATGAAGTTCGTTTGGAACGTTCTAGGTTTGTAGAAGTATTTTTAAAAAAATGATAAAATAGCATGACTGATTTTAATTATAAAAAATCTCAATAATTAAATGACATATTGAAAACGTTAAATATAAAAAAGAGGTAAGTATGAAGAAGAAACAGTATATGATGATGGCTGCATTCTTATGTACTACAACAATGGCTATGGCTACACCAGTTAATATAAATACTAATCAGCCTCATAATGCTAAGAACGTACAAACGGAAAATCATGCACCATTAGAAACTAGTGCATCTGTAATTAGCTCTGATAAAGAGTATCGCCTACGCCAAGGAGATGAATTGAACATTCAAGTGGTTCAGCAAGCAGATCTGGGTACGCGCAATGGTAATGATATTATGTATACCGTTCGTCCAGATGGATATGTATCATTCCCTATGGTTGGTGCTGTAAAAGCAGATGGCTTAACTGTAGATGAATTTACAGCTGAGTTACAGCAAGGTTTGTCTCGTTATATCATTAATCCTGATATCACAGTAAATGTATCGAAATTGGGCGGCGTTCGCGTATATGTATTTGGTGAAATTAACAAGCCTGGCGCTTATACGTTGACTAAGTCTAGTACAGTTATCGATGCTATTGGTGCTGCTGGTAGCTTTAACTGGGATACAGCAAAGAAGAAAATTTACTTGATTCATCAAGATAATCCAGAAAAACCTATTTCTATCAATTTGAATCGCATTTTACAAACTGGGGATATGTCTGAAAACTACATTATGCGTGAAGGAGATATTTTGTACTTAACTAAAAACAGTCGTATTAACTTTGCTCGTGATATTGCTCCAATCTTAACAGGGGCTTACATGGTATCTCGAATAGGTAAGGATTAAAGATAGACGATATCTATTATATAAGGGGGCGTTTTTTTGCGTTCATATTTATTACCATCCATATTGTTTATTGCCGATATTGTGACGATTGTTATCGTTGCTTTTATCAGTCTCTTTATTCGATTTGATGGGTATATAGAACCTCAATATATTAATCAAATGGTAGATGCACTTCCATTATTGCTTACATCGTATATGTTGATGTTCTTGATAATGTATTTATATACCCGTATTTGGCGCTATGCAGGGATGCGAGAAGTATTAGCAATATTGGCAGCTACCACAATTGGTACGGCTTTATTTTATTCCTCTATGCTTGTATTTGGTAAATCATTACCATGTTCAATTTATTTTATTATATGGATCCTCATTACAGGGACTATTGGTATGGGGCGGATGTTGCTTCATTATGTGGCACTTCACTATAGCAGTGGAGACGATGATGAAAGTGGCCAAGTGAATACATTGATCATAGGTGCCGGTGATGCAGGTGCGACTATAGCTCGTGAAATTGAACGATATCATAAGCGTTCTCGTCGAGTGATTGGTTTTGTTGATGATGATATGTTTAAACATAATCGTCTTATGAATGGTTTTAGAATTCTAGGGAACCGGGAAGATATTCCTGCATTAGTTGCTAAGTATAAGGTAGAAGAAATCATTATTGCCATGCCTTCCGTGAAGCGAGATATTATTCAGGAAATCATGGAAATTTGTTCTCCTTTAAAGTGTAAAATCAATATTTTACCGGGGATGTACCAATTACTTGATGATGAAGTTCTTGTATCTCATTTACATCCTGTTTCAATCGAGGACTTATTGGAGCGTGATGAGATTCAGCTCGATACGTCCAAAGTTGAAACATATCTTAAGGATAAAGTGGTTTTAGTTACTGGTGCGGGCGGATCTATTGGTTCTGAAATTTGTCGACAAGTTTTACGTGTAAAACCTAAAAAGCTATTGCTCCTTGGTCATGGTGAAAATAGTATTTATCTTATTCATCAAGAATTACGTAGTATTGCGCCTGAAGGTACCTTGGTTCCAATCATTGCAGATATTCGTGATAAGAATCAACTAGAGCAAATTTTTAAAAACTATAATCCTGATGTAGTATTTCATGCTGCAGCTCATAAACATGTGCCGCTTATGGAAATACAGCCAATTGCTGCGGTATTAAATAATATTTATGGTACTCGTAATGTTGCGGATGTAGCTGGAGCTCATGGAGTAGATCGATTTGTTATGATTTCCACGGATAAAGCGGTGAATCCAACCAGCGTTATGGGCGCTACAAAACGGGTTGCTGAAAAAGTTGTGTTTGGTATGAATCACACATATGATACTAAGTTTATAACAGTTCGTTTTGGTAATGTACTTGGTAGCCGTGGTTCGGTTATTCCTTTATTCCGTAAACAAATTGAAACAGGTGGCCCTGTAACCGTTACAGATCCGGAAATGACGCGTTATTTTATGACTATTCCTGAAGCTAGTCAATTAGTACTTCAAGCTGGTGCCATGGGGAATGGGGGCGAAGTGTTCCTTTTAGACATGGGCGAACCGGTTAAAATTGTCGATTTGGCTAAAAATATGATTCGCCTTTCTGGCTTTGAGCCTAATAAGGATATTCGTATTGAATTTACAGGCTTGCGTCCAGGTGAAAAGTTATACGAAGAATTGTTGACTGCTGAAGAGGGTACGAACACTACAACACATAAGAAAATTTTTGAAGCAGCTTTAGAAGATGTTGATCAAGAATGGCTAAGTCGTGAAATAGAGCGCTTTGATACATGTAAAACTGATATAGATGTAATTAATGTGTTGCAGGATATCATTTCTACATATGATCCAAATCATAATGTATAGATTTTGGCTGATACATTTATTACCAGCTATATGTACAGATTTATCTTAATTTTTATCGATATTGTATTTTTCTTGAGAGGGTTAGGTACAGTTAATATTCTAAGCGGGAGAGACCCTGTTGTTTGTATACTTTTACAGAAAGGGGTATATGGGTGGAACAAATTATTGATTTAAAAGAGGTCGGTAGAATCCTCGTTAAAAAGCGTCGTAAAATTATTAATTTTACGGTAGCATGTATGGTTTTAGGTGGTGCGTATGCCTTTCTAGCACCATCTACATATCAATCTACATCTATGTTGCGCATTAAACAGGCACAAGGTTTGAGCAATTCTGTATTATCTAGTGCTAATGGCTATTCTGATTCTATGTCTCGTCAATTGATGAACACAGATGCAGAAATTTTAAAAAGCCGTAATGTAGTAGAGCCAGTGATTGCTGCAATAGAAGATCCTGAAGGTACTGGTAATGCACCGACGTACGAAGATTTTGTTAAAACTCGCATTGAAACTAAACCGTATAAAGAAACCGAGTTATTGCAAGTAAGTGTAACAGGTAAGAGTCCTGAGCAAGCACAAGAAGCTAATAAATTACTTATTGATACTTTTTTGAAACGCCTTGCTGAAATTTCTCATGTTGAACAACGAACTACTCGTGAATTCTTACAGAAACGCGTTGTTACTGCAAAAACTGAATTAGAGCAGGCAGAAAAGAGATTACAACAATTTCAAATAGATAATAAGGTGTACTCTACAGCAGATCAAATGAAAGGCTTAACCGATAAGATTACTCTTATCGATCGTGAGAAAGCTCAAAATCAACTTGATTTAGAAACAGCACAAGCTGCACTTGGTAGTATCAATGAGCAATTAGGTTCTGCTGGTAAAAGTATTGCCGATAGTGCTACGGTTCAAGCTTATAAAGGGCAGTTAGCAGATCTAGAATCTCGTAAAGCTTCTTACGTTGGTAAATATACTGATGAACATCCAGCAATGAAAGAGATTAATCAACAAATTGAAGAGGCTAAGAGCGGTTTAAATGCTGAAATTAATGCCATTGCATCTCAACAAGCACCATCTAGTAATTCTGCACAACAAGGCTTGTTAGCGGATAAATTTAAAAATGAAGCTGCTTTAGCAGTAGCACAAGGTAAACAATCTACATTAGCTGAGCTAGATAAAGTAAACGAAGAAGCTATGAAGGGCTTACCTGAAAAAGAACGCGGTTATATCCAAGCAAAACGTGATGTAGATGTGGCACAAGATATTTATCAAATGTTATCTACTCGCTTAGAAGAAGCGAAGGTAGCAGAGGTTATGGTACCGAATGAAGTTCAAATCGTTGATCCTCCTACATTGCCAGAAAAGGCGATTTCTCCGCGTAAGGTTCTAATTCTATTAGGCTCTGCCATTTTAGGCCTCATCTTTGGTTGCCTCTATACATTGGGCCAATTCCTCGGTAATCGCAAAGTTCAATCTGTACAAGAGATTAATGATATTCTTGGTATTCAAAACCTGGGTGTAATTCCAAATCATAAAGAAAAAGAATACGAAGAGCCTAGTAATCGTATCGTAGCATTGTTGCGCAAAGTGAGAGGTTAATATGATTAGACTAATTTCTAATGAACGTGGTGATACACCACTTGTGGAAGCATACCGTACATTGCGTAGCAATCTTCAATATGTATGTAACCAACATAAATGTAAACTTATTTGTATTACTGTGGCTACTAGTGGTGAAGGAACTTCTGAAGTGGCAGCTAATACAGCATTAGCTTTATCTAAAAATAATAATAAAGTTCTTCTGGTAGATGGCAATCTACGCAATCCAGCACAACATATAGCCTTTGATGTACAAAATAAAGGTCTTACAAATGCGGTAATGATGGATGAAGATTTGACGATTCATCGTAATGTAGTGCCTCATTTGGATGTGCTTACGGCTGGTGAAGTTGTTGAATATCCATCTGATATTGTAGACTCCAGCAAATTACCTACGATTCTTGAGTATGTACGTGATGAATATGATGTGGTTATCATCGATACACCACCAGTATTATCTGTTACAGATGCCGTTGTATTGGCTGAAAAATCAGATGGTGTAATACTAGTTGTTAAAAATGAAGTAGCTAGTCCAAAAGATTTGATTGAAGCTAAGAAACGCCTTTCACAAGTGGGCATTCCTCTTTTAGGATCTATCGTGATTGACGCGTAATATAACTGTTTTAATCAACATTCTATGTGATAAATCAAGTGTATCAATATGGTACAGAAAGTATTGAGGTGATGTATATGAGAATTAATTTTTCTCCTCCAGATATTACAGAGTTAGAAATCAATGAAGTCGTTGAAGCCTTAAAAAGTGGGTGGATTACGACAGGTCCTCGTACTAAAGAATTAGAAAAAAAGATAGCTCACCAATTAGGTACACCTAAATCCGTTTGTTTAAACTCTGCTACTGCAGCGCTTGAAATGTCCCTTCGTGTATTGGGAATTGGACCTGGAGACGAAGTCATAACTAGTGCTTACTCATATACAGCTAGTGCGAGTCCTGTAGTTCATGTAGGCGCTACATTAGTACTTGTTGATACACAAAAAGATTCCTATGAAATGGATTACGATGCAGTCGCTCGCGCTATCACACCAAAAACAAAGGCTATCATCCCTGTGGATATTGCGGGTGTGCCTTGTGATTATGAACGTTTGCGATCCATTGTAGAGGAAAAGAAAGCTCTCTTTACACCATCTAATGATATTCAATCAGCATTAGGTCATATTCCTATCGTAGCGGACTGTGCGCATTCTTTTGGTGCTTCTTATAAAGGGGTACCAACAGGTAATGTAGGCGATTTTAGCAGCTTTTCCTTTCATGCAGTAAAAAACTTTACTACTGCTGAAGGTGGCTGTGCTACATGGCGCCATATAGATGGTATTGATGATGAAACTATTTACAAGCAATTCCAATTGCTATCTTTGCATGGTCAAGATAAGGATGCTCTTGCAAAAACAAAAGCAGGTGCTTGGGAATATGATATTAAAGGTACCTATTATAAATGTAATATGACGGATATCATGGCGGCTATTGGGCTAGCTCAATTTGAAAGATACCCAAAACTTTTGGCACGTCGTAAAGAAATTATCGAAGCTTATGATACAGCTTTTAAGGATTTACCTGTTACATTGTTGAACCATTATACAGATGAGCATGAGAGTAGTGGTCACTTGTATTTAGTCCGTTTAGATGGCCGTGATGCGGAATATCGCAATAAGGTTATAGAAGCTATGGCTGAGGCTGGCATTGCAACGAATGTTCACTATAAGCCAATTCCAATGCATACGGCTTACAAAAACTTAGGCTTTACAATCGATGAGTATCCAAATGCTTATGACCAATTTAAGAATGAAATTACATTGCCACTTCATACGCTCCTTACAGATGATGAGGTGCAATATATCATTGAGCAGTTTAAAAGGATTATTACCGAATGCTAGTAAAGAACTTTCATGATCTACCACAAGAGCTACAGTGTGAAGCGGTTCGTCCCTATTTTGAAATATTAAATCAAAGACGTACAAGCCTTCTTTGTAAAAGCATTTTTGACCGCGTAATGGCAGCGGGACTGCTTATTACATTAAGTCCTGTATTTTTGGTATTAGCCATCATGATTAAACGAGATAGTGAGGGAGAGTTTTTTTTTCGTCAAACTCGAGTGACACAGTACGGTCGTACCTTTGGCATCTATAAGTTCCGTACTATGGTAAAGAATGCGGAATCTTTAGGTGCACAAGTGACATCACAAAATGATATGCGCGTTACGAAGGTAGGCATTATGCTTCGCAACTGTCGTCTCGATGAATTGCCTCAGCTTATTAATATCCTTTTAGGAGATATGAGCTTTGTCGGTACAAGACCTGAGGTTCCACGTTATGTGGCTGCTTATACAGATGAAATGAAAGCTACCTTATTATTACCTGCTGGTATTACCAGTGTTGCCAGTATTACTTATAAAGATGAAGATCAACTTTTACAAAATACTCAGAATGTTGATGAAGTCTATATAAATGAGGTTTTACCGGGTAAGATGGCTTGGAATTTAAGGAGTATTAAGGAGTTTTCTTTTTTACAAGATATAAAAACGATGATTGATACAGTATTAGCTGTATTACGTTGAAAGAGGTCCCTATGAGTACATCTATGACAAAGGAAATACAAGAAAAAGAGCTGAATATGTTGCTGTACTTTAAAGAGTTCTGTGATAAACATAATTTGCGCTTTTATCTTTGCGGCGGTGGTCTCATTGGGGCTATACGTCATAACGGCTTTATCCCTTGGGATGATGATTTAGATCTTTTCATGCCTCGTCCAGATTATGAAAAGTTAGCTGAATTATGGCCAAAATATGCTGATACTGAACGATTTACGTATTGTCGTACTGATCGCAATCATATCTATCATGATGCAGGAGCTTCTATTAGAGACAATAATACGACTTTTATCAATCGTCATAGTATGCATGAAGATGTTTGTCATGGTTTGGCACTTGAAATTATGCCTATCGATGGCTGTGCACCCGGCAAAATTAGTCGTGCATTGCAGTTGATGTGGGCCATGACTTTTGCACTCTTTAATGCACAGCGTTTGCCTGATAATAAGGGACCAACATATCGCGCTTTAGCGGGTTATATTTATAAAATCTTTTCAAGTCAATCTATACGCTATCATATTTGGCGATTTGCAGAAAAGAGAATGACTCAATACGACTTTGATACGAGTGATGAGTGTACGGAGTTAATCGGTAGCTTAAAAGGTATGAAGCTACGTCATCCTAGAGAGGACTTTGCTTCTGTTGTATATAAAGACTTTGAAGGTCATCAAATACCTGTTATGAAAGGGTATGAGAGATATTTGCGCCTTATTTGGGGCGACTATATGCAATTACCACCTGTAGAGCAACGTGTAGCAAAACATGATGCAGTATTTGCTGATTTACATACACCTTACAAGGAGTATAAAGGCATACATTATGCCAAAAAAGAAGCTCAACCATAAGGAGGGCCTATGAAACGAATAGCAGTAATCTTTGCGGGTGGCGTAGGTGCTCGTATGAAAAATAGCAAGACGCCAAAACAATTTTTAGAATGGAACGGTAGACCGATTTTGATTCAAACCTTAGATGTATTTGAACAAACGGAGACTATTGATGGGATTGTTCTTGCCTGTAAAGCAGAATGGATTGATCATACTAAACAACTCATAGAAAAGGCGGGGTTACAAAAGGTATTATCCATTGTGCCTGGTGGTGAAAGTGCTTTGGAATCCCAATATAATGGGCTAGTAGAGGCTAAGCACTTATTTCCTGATGATGCGGTGACTGTATTGATTCATGATGGGGTTCGTCCACTTGTAGATAATTCTACTATAGAGAGAAATATTGAATCTGTAGAATTAAAGGGTTCTGCCATTACTGTTACTCCAGCTATCGAAACGGTTATGGTTACCCAAAATGGTTCTATTAAGCACATTTTAAATCGCAATGAATGTCTTATGGCTAAAGCTCCACAGAGCTTTAGATTAGATGATATTATATCAGTTCATAATCGTGCAAAAGATGAGGGTATTCATGACTTTATTGATTCCGCATCGATGATGATGCACTATGGTTATACTTTATACCCTGTGTTAGGGGAAACTGAAAATATAAAGATTACAACTCCATCTGATTATTATATGTTCACAGGGATTATTAAAAATCGTGAGCTAGGAGGATTAAAAGATGAGTAATTCCGTTATTCAACGTGAGTTAACGGCTTTAGTACATGAAAAAAAATACTTTCATTTCCTCCGTCATCAACGCATTCTTATAACAGGTGCAACGGGGCTTATTGGATCGATGTTTATAAAATTACTTATACTTGCCAATGAGATTCATGACCTGGATTTAAGAGTGATTGGTCATGTGCGAAGCCATGAAAAGGCAAAAACTATTCTTGGTGAGTATTTAGATAATAAGTCGTTAGCTCTAGTGGATGGTTCATTAGAAGCTATTGATGTGCCATGTGATTATATTTTGCATGGAGCAGCACCAACACAGTCTAAGTTTTTTGTAGAACATCCTGTAGAAACTATCCGTACCTCTATTTATGGTACGGAGGCCATGCTTGAGTTAGGTCGCCGTCAAAAGGTAAAGAAACTAGTTTATTTATCCAGTATGGAGCAATATGGGGTACCTTATGAATCTGGCCAAGTTATGACAGAGGAAAGAATAGGATATTTGGATCACCTAAATGTTCGTAGCTCCTACTCCGAAAGCAAGAGACTTTGTGAATGTTATTGCAAGTCCTATGCTGTGGAGTATGGCGTTCCTGCTGTAATAGCCAGATTAGCTCAAACCTTTGGACCAGGTGTTCCAGTAGCTGATAATCGCGTTTTTATGCAGTTCACTAAGAGTGCTATTAAAAAAGAAGCTATTATACTTCATACAAAGGGCGATTCTATATCGAATTATTGTTATATTACTGATGCCTTAACTGGGCTTTTAACTCTTTTAAAAGCAGGGGTACCTGGTGAAGCATATAATGTTTGTCATGATGAGGAGACGCGTTCTATTGCAAGCATTGCTCATTTAGTGGCAACTCATGTTAGCAATGATAAGAGTGAAGTCATCTTTGATATTCCAAACGATGTGCAAGGGCTTGGCTATGCGCCGACAGTGTATATGTTTTTAAGTTCTAAGAAGTTAAAATCCCTCGGTTGGCAACCTAAGGTATCAATGGCACAAGCTTATATAAGACTAGCTGAATATATCCGAGAGGAAGGCTTATGAAAAAGGAAATAATAATTGTCACCATCTCCCTTGGTAATGATGGGGCTGAACGAATATTAACAGAGTTGGCTCGTCAGTGGGTACATGATGGTCATCATATTACGGTTATCCAAACAAGCCCTAATCGATATGGTAATGAATATGCGTTAGAGGAAAGTATTGAACAAATTGAAATCCATACTACAAGCTCTAATAAAGTCATTCGCTTTATGCAAGAAATAAAAGAACTAATCAAAATCTTAAAGACTAGACCAAATGCGACATGCTTATCTTTTTTGTCTGCATCTAGTTTTATCTTAGCGATTAGCTCTTGGTTTATAAAAAATCGCATTGTGTTTTCTGAGCGCAATAATCCACGTAAAGTTCCCATTGGTTGGCATCAACAAGCATTGCGCAACTTTGCCTTTAGATTTGCAGATGCACTAGTATTTCAGACGGAAGATGCTCGTTCTTATTTTCCAAAATCTGTGCAAAATCGTGGTGTTATCATACCAAATCCTATTAATGGTAAATTGCCACCACCCATAGAAGGGGAACGAGAAAAGACAATCGTTACAGCTTGTCGTTTGCATCCACAAAAGAATTTGCCTATGATGATCAATGCCTTTAGTATGTTGGCAGATGAGTTTCCAGAATATAAACTCGTTATTTATGGTCAAGGTGTATTAGAGGATGAACTACGAGCTCAAATTAAATCTCTTAATTTAGAAGATCGCGTTTTATTGCCTGGCTTTGCTAGCAATATTTTAGAAAAGGTAGCTCCTTGTTCCATGTTTGTATCATCTTCTGATTTTGAAGGCATTTCAAATTCTATGTTAGAAGCATTGGGCATGGGGCTGCCGGCAGTAGTTACAGACTGTCCTGTAGGCGGTGCTCGCATGGTAATTAAAAGTGGAGAGAATGGTATCCTAGTGCCTGTAGGTGATACGCAGGCTATGTATGAAGCTATGCGCAGTATATTAAAAGATCCTGTACTAGCAGATAAGCTCTCACAGGAAGCCATCAAAGTACGCGATGAATTTCCACTATGGAAAATCGCTAAACGTTGGTTAGAAGTTTTATGAGTTGTAAGGAGGGGAACCATTGAAGTTAAATATTACGGCTCTTGCTGACCGCATGATATGGTTCATAACTCTAATCTTTTTAGTGTTGTCGTTGACCATTTCCTTTGCCCTTGGCGATGCGAACTATGGTGCGTATGTATTATTTGTATGTTTATTTGGGCTCATCATTTTTTATATCATAAGAGAACAAGGCGTTATTAAGCTACGGTTTAATTGGATGCATGGTTACATGCTGCTCTTTATTGGAGTCTGTTATTTGAGCGCAATTAATGCTACAGATACATCTGTAGCTATGAGTCGAAGTTTTGATATCGTCAAGATATTCTTTATGCTCATCATTTTATACATGTGCTATCAAGATAAAAAATCGGTAGATACATTACTGAAGCTTGGCATGTGGACAGGCTATATAGTTTGTTTTTATACCGTTTTTTTCTACGGTTTAGATTATTTTATTACTGTTTTGTCATCTTCAGCGCGTATTGCCAATGATGCATTAAATGCGAATACAGTAGGTATTTTAGGGGCCAACGCTATCGTTATGACCTTGTATTATATGCTGTACGATCGACCTCGCTGGTGGCATGTCATTGCATTACCAACACTTGGTATTTTGGCAGCTACAGGTAGTCGTAAGGCCTTAGTTTTTGTCGGGGTTGGGACAATATTACTCTTTGTTTTTAAAAGTTTTCGTAGTGCTAATGTGGTCAATTCAGTTGTAAAAATCATTGGTTCCTTGCTAGGTCTTACCATTGTAGGTATTGTGGTTTTGCAATTGCCGATGTTCTCTGAAGTATTAGACCGAATGTCTAACATGATGGAAGCCTTTACAGGTACGGGTGGTGACTCATCTACTATTATTCGTTTAGCTTTAGTAGATATTGGATGGGACTTATTTTATCAATCTCCCATAACTGGTGTAGGTATCAATAATCCATCTGTATATACTTTTTTCGTGTATGGTAAAGATAATTACTACTTGCATAACAATTATATTGAGTTATTAGCTGGCACGGGTATTATTGGTTTAATAGCATATTATTCAATGTATCTTCATGTAGCTTATAACTTAATTCGCTATCGCGATTTCCATAGTAATGAATATATAATAGTGCTCATTCTATTCCTTTCACAAATCGTAATGGATATGGGCTTGGTATCTTATGAAAGTAAGATTACTTATTTTTATATGATGTTGTTTTATTTAGAGGTGCAACTGCTTCGGAAAGGACGTAAAAATGAAGCTCAGCAAATTGTGTAAAGTTGGCATGTCCTTTTTAACAAAACCCTACTATCGTACAAGAGTGTTAATTAAATTAGGTTATTATGACTCTTTGTCTGATGAAGACTTTTTAAAGAAAGTTTTTCCTAAATATATGGGATATCCTTTAAATTTGGAGAATCCAAAGACTTTTAGTGAAAAATTACAATGGCTTAAACTCAATTATAGAAATCCAATACAAATCATTATGGTTGATAAGTATGAGGCGAAACACTTTATTGCTAAACACGTAGGTGAACAATACGTTATTCCAACCTTAGCTGTATGGGATTCTGTGGAAGATATCGATATAGATGCATTGCCAAATCAATTTGTGTTGAAAATAACCCATGATAGTGGTGGCATCGTTATTTGTAAAGATAAATCAACCTTCGACTTTGAAGCAGCTAAAGCTAAATTAAGGGCCTCATTAAGGCAGGATTACTCAAGAATAGCGCGGGAGTGGGTTTATCAAAACGTTCCTCGTCGAATCATTGCAGAAGAGTATATTTCTGAATTGGGGAATGATGATTTATTAGATTATAAAATGTATTCCTTTCATGGGGAGCCAAAGTTAACAGTAGTTTGTTCTAATCGTTTTTCTAAAACAGGAACTCGGATGAACTTCTATGATATGGATTGGAATTCTATGGGAATTCATTTTGGACATTATCCACCATTACCAACAGAGTTTCCAAAGCCAGATACATATGGTGAAATGCTACAGGTTGCGGCGGAGCTTAGCAAAGCATGTCCATTTTTACGTGTAGATTTTTATGAAATTAAAGGGCGCCTATATATTGGAGAACTAACATTATTTCCTGGTGCTGGATTTGAAAGATTTCGTCCTATATCAAGAGATTATGAGTTAGGAGAGTGGTTACATCTTGAAATTGTACATCGGAGCTGATTTTGTCCCTACGGATATTAATATAAATTTATTTGAAACAGGTAATGGTGAAGCATTAGTAGGAAAAGAGCTTTATGAAATTTTGAAGCAATCGGATCTAAATGTTTTCAATCTAGAGGTTCCTCTTACTGATGCAAAAACACCAATTGTAAAATTTGGTAATAATTTAATTGCCTCTACAAAAGCGGTTTACGGCGATAGGTCTTTAGAACCACTATTCTTAACATTGGCTAATAATCATTCATTAGATCAAGGTGTGGAGGGGTTAACAACGACCATAGATTTGTTGAAACAACATGATATTGCTTATGGTGGTGTGGGTTCGAATTTGAAAGAGGCTAAGAAGCCATTTATTTTTGAAAAGGATGGTGTACGCATAGGCTTCTATATGTGCACTGAGAATGAGTTTACCATAGCTACTTGTCATACAATGGGGGCCAATCCCTTTGATGTGTTAGAAAGCTTTGACGAAGTGGAAGCTTTATAGGCCCAATGCGACTACGTCATCGTTTTATATCACGGCGGCAAGGAATTCTATCGTTATCCATCCCCAATGTTACAACGTTATTGTCGTAAGTTTGTCGATAAAGGTGCAAATCTTGTTGTTTGTCAACATAGTCACTGTATTGGTTCTCGAGAAAACTATAATGGTAGCACTATTATCTATGGTCAAGGTAACTTTATCTTCAATTCCGATTTCTTTGTAAATCATCAAGAATTTGTAAAAGATGCGATGTTAGTTACGGTAGAGGTTACTAAGGATGATTTTGTGGTGTCTGAATTGCCTATTCGTAGAACCGATAATGGTACACGACTAGCCACAGAAGTTGAAGCTGCAGAAACATTAAAGGCTTATAGAAAACGTAGTGAAGAAATTAAAGATTCTCACTTTGTGATTCAAGCTTATAAGAATTTTGCTGATACTCATGTAAAACGTTATTTGCGTGAATTTTTAGGTAGATCATTTATTGTACGCGCTATTAATGCTTTAGTTGGACGAAAACTAGTAGAACTTATTTTGGGCAATACAAGTTATCTAGCAATACAAAACTATTTGGAATGTGAAGCTCATCACGAGCTCATCACGAACTATTCTTGAGAGGCGTTAAGAATATCAATAAGAAATAATGGATACTAAAATCGTAGCTGCTGCTAAATGGTCTGTTATTACAGAGGTTTTGGCAAAGCTTATTACACCACTGACAAATATAATATTGGCCCATATGTTAGCACCGACCGCATTCGGCATATTAGCGACGATTATGATGGTTATATCTTTTGCAGAAATGCTTGCTGATGCAGGTTTTCAAAAATTTCTCGTTCAGCATGAGTTTGAAAGTGCCCAAGAGAAGCAAGAGGCCACAGATGTGGCCTTTATTGCCAACCTAGTATTTTCTTTACTTTTATGGGGCGCTATCATAATAGGTCGTGATGAATTGGCCATCTTAGTAGGTAATGATGGTTTAGGTATACCTTTAGCTGTGATGGGGGCTATGATTCCTTTATCTGCCTTTAGTAGTGTTCAAATGGCATTGTATCGAAGAGACTTTAATTTTAAGTTTCTTCTAAATATTAGGCTCATAACAATTCTTACACCTATATTGATATCTATACCAATGGCGCTTATGGGCTACGATTACTGGTCTTTAATTGCTGGTATATTAGGAGCCCAGTTATTTACGGCGTTGGCCTTATTAAAGAGTCGAAAAAATCAAATTAATTTATTCTTTAGCGGTTGCGTCTTTATGAAAATGTTTAGTTATAGTGCATGGTCTTTAGCAGAAGCATTTTCTATATGGCTTACAGCCTGGGTAGATACATTTATCATTAGCCGATGTCTTGATGCTTATTATTTGGGTATATATAAGATGTCAATGGCTATTGTTACTACCGTCATGGCTATGGCAACAGCATCATTGGCACCAGTATTATTCGCGGCCTTAAGCCGAGTACAGCATGATCAACAGGCCTTTTCGAATACATTCTTTACATTCCAACGCTATATGGCTTTATTCTTAGTGCCTATAGGGGTAGGATTATTTGTATTTCAAGATTTTGTAGTTCATCTATTATTAGGTCCTCAATGGAAGTTAGCGGGTATTGTATTAGGTTCTTGGGCATTGAGCTCAGCTATTATGACTATTACAGCGAATCTAATTTCTGAAATATTCCGTGCTAAAGGCTTGCCAAACCTATCGTTCTGGACTCAAGTTTTACATTTAGTTGTTTTAATACCAGTTATTTATATTTGTATTCAATATGATTTCACTACCTTTGTGTATGCTCGCTCCATAGTGCGAATGGAAATGCTCGCTGTAGCTATGTTGTTCTTGGCACTGTTCGTCAATATGAGTGTGCTCCGTATATTATCTAATATTAGTGTATATCTCATTACCGCATCGATAGTTGGGGGGATAGCATATAGTGTTTTACATCTATATGATACGGTGTGGTGGACGATAGCTTGTATGCTGTTATGCGTTTTATTGTATGTGGCTATTTTATGTATCATTCCATCTGAGCGTACTATTATTGTTTCTGGTGTTAATAAAGTTTTAGGTAAAGTAAGACGCTCATAATTAACAGAACTATGAAAGGAGTACATATGCTTTCAAAAAATGTAGATTTAAACAACACGGTAATCCTCGTAACGGGAGCCGCTGGATTTGTAGGGGCTAACTTAGTTATGGCTCTCTTATCTGAAGCAGAAGGAACTCAAATAATCGGCATAGATTGTGTTAATGATTACTACGATGTAGCATTGAAAGAGTATCGTTTGCAACAAATTGACGAGATTAGCAAAGACAATAAAAATACATGGATTTTTAAAAGAGGAAATATTGCAGATAAGGCTTTTATTGATGAAATTTTTGATGTATACAAACCACGAGTTGTAGTCAATCTAGCAGCTCAAGCAGGGGTTCGTTATTCCATTACTAACCCTGATGCTTATATAGAGGCTAATATTATTGGATTCTTTAATATTTTAGAGGCTTGTCGTCACTCTTATGACGATGGTGAAAGTGGTGTGGAGCATTTAGTATATGCTTCATCTTCCTCTGTATATGGTGTGAATAAACAAATCCCATACTCTACAGATGATAAGGTAGATAATCCTGTATCTCTTTATGCAGCTACAAAAAAATCAAATGAGTTATTAGCATATTCCTATGCAAAGCTTTATAACATTCCAAGTACAGGACTTAGATTCTTTACGGCTTATGGTCCTGCAGGTCGCCCAGATATGGCGTACTTTGGTTTTACAAATACATTGCGCAGTGGAGGGACAATTAAAATCTTCAACTATGGCAATTGTAAGCGTGATTTCACATATATTGATGATATCGTAAAAGGTGTAACTAAGGTTATGTCTACTGCGCCAGAGCGTCGTAATGGTGCGGATGGCTTACCAGTGCCGCCGTACGCTATTTATAACATCGGCAATAGCAACCCAGAAAATCTGCTTGATTTTGTGCGCATTCTTTCAGAGGAATTAGTATCTGCCGGGGTATTACCAGAGGATTATAATTTTGAAGAACATAAAGAGTTAGTGGCTATGCAACTAGGTGATGTGCCTGTTACATATGCTGATACGAGTGCATTAGAAGCTGACTTTGGTTTTAAACCTAATACAACTTTACGTGAAGGTTTAAGACGTTTTGCCATATGGTATAAAGATTTCTATATGACGGAGGGCAAATAAATGAAGATTGCAATTGCTGGTACAGGCTACGTAGGCCTTTCCAATGGCGTGTTGTTAGCTCAACACAATGAAGTGGTGGCCCTCGATATCATCCCAGAAAAAGTGGATATGTTAAATCGCAAAGAGGCGCCTATTGTAGATGCTGAATTGCAAGAATATTTAGCAACTAAGAATTTAAACTTTAAAGCTACGCTAGATTCAGTAGAAGCTTTTAAAGGTGCAGATTATGTTATCATTTCTACGCCTACAAATTATGACCCACAAAAAAACTTCTTTGACACATCTTCTGTTGAACAGGTTATTAAAACAGTGCTAGATATTAATCCTGATGCGGTAATGATTATAAAATCAACAGTACCAGTAGGTTATACTGTACAAATGCGTGAAGAATTTAACACAGAAAACCTAATTTTTTCGCCAGAATTTTTACGTGAAGGTAAAGCTTTATATGACAATTTATATCCATCTCGTATCGTTGTAGGTGAGGACTCTGACCGAGCACGTCGCTTTGGTCAATTATTAGCAGACGGTGCTATTAAAGAAAATGTACCGCAGTTATATACTGACTCTACGGAAGCGGAAGCGATTAAATTATTTGCTAACACGTATCTAGCGTTGCGTGTAGCGTACTTTAATGAGCTTGACTCTTATGCGGAGGTACGTGGTCTTAGCACTAGTCAAATTATTAATGGTGTATGTTTAGATCCTCGTATTGGAGACTTTTATAATAACCCGTCCTTTGGCTATGGTGGGTATTGCTTGCCAAAAGACACAAAGCAATTATTAGCAAACTATAATGATGTACCACAAAACTTGATTTCTGCCATTGTTGATGCGAATAGAACTCGTAAAGATCATGTGGCAGATGCTATTATTGCAAAAAATCCAAAAATCGTTGGTATTTATCGCTTGACCATGAAAATGAATTCCGATAACTTTAGAGCGTCAGCGATTCAAGGTGTTATGAAACGTATTAAGGCGAAGGGCATTGCTGTAGTAGTATATGAACCTACATTAGATGCAGAAGATTTCTTCAACTCGCCAGTTATTCGTAACTTTGAAGACTTTAAGCGTGTCAGTGATGTTATTGTAGCTAATCGCTGGGATAATAGCTTAGAAAGTGTAAAAGATAAAGTTTATACGAGAGATATTTTTGATAGAGATTGATGCAGCTATATGTATTGTGGCGTTTAGGAGAGTAGTATGAAACGTTGGATCCTATATATTGTGTTAGGTCTAATTGTGTTTTTTATATGGGATAATTCCCTGCAAAATGGAGGATCCTCTGATGGATTTAGTCTTATGTTTGCGGAGTGGTTTGCCCCTGTAGCTTATAAATTAGGCTTTCATGGAAATATATGGGCCTTAAATAGGATTGTTAGAAAGCTAGCCCATCTTACAGAATTTACAATTCTTGGCGGTGTTTTATATGCAATTCTACGTCGCTATATTGAATATGGTACAGTAGCAAAAACTATAGGAGTAGGCGTAGCAATAGCTAGTTTTGATGAATTTATACAATTATTTTCACTAGGTCGTAGCTCTCAATTTTCTGATGTATTGATCGATACAATTGGTGTAATCATTGGTATATCGATAGTAAAACTAGCTTATTATATTAGTCATGATAAAAGTACATTTAAAAATTAAATAATTATTAATATCGTGATGCGTAAAAAACGACTCATAATCATAGATGTTATGAGTCGTTTTTGATGAAAGATAAATGAATATATAAAAATTGTATTAAATGAACATATTATAATTTATCTATTTTTATAGAAAAACCACTATACAAGCGACCGGTCCCTTGATATAATCGTGAATGTAAAATGAATTTCAGAATTAAATGAGAATAACATGAACTTTATGAAAGAGGACGATTTCTGTAAAAGAAATTGAAAGTAGAAGGGAAAGATTATGAGTCGCGTGGTAGATTTACATGGTTGCATTTTGCCGGCTGTGTTAGGTCCACAAGGGCCTCAAACAATGGCAGAATCAGTAAAAATGATTAAGTCCTTGTCTGAACAAGGCATTACAGATATTTTTAGTACGCCTGATGTAACAGTATCCATGGAGCTAAATACATGGAATGCTATGAAATCATTAGTTAATGAAGTCAAAGTTGCGGTTTCGGAACAGCAAGTAGATGTAACTATTCACAGTGGAGCTCGAGTGATGCTTTGTGATGAAATGGTTGAATATATAGCTTTTCATCGCAATCAATATACATTGGGAAATAGCCATTTTATATTAGTTGCTCTTTCACAAAATAGCAAAGTACATCATATTAATGCGTGGTTGTTAAGTTTACTAGATATGGGTCTTGTACCTATTATTAGTGAAGTAGAAACTCATAGACAATTATTTACTAAACCTGAACAATTATTAGAATGGGTTGATAAAGGTATTTTGATTCAATGCAATATGGCATCTTTCAATTATGACAATACTAACTATGATAGGGCTATTGAATTATATCGCAATGGTTTAATTCATTTCTTTGGCACTGGTTATAGCAATGGTTGTGATGTTGAGGCGTACCAAGGTTATTTGGAAGCTATTTCTAAATTAGATAGTACGTATAAAAAAGATTTATTGCTAAATATTCATCTTAACGAACGTGATCTTTTGGCTAATCGTACATTTTATCCCTCTGTCCCATCTAGTTGGGTGGGGAAAAAGGGTAATTTTTTGACTCGCTTATTTGGCTTTACATTATAATTTATATAGGTTCTTTTATCCATGTCATATTGGCATAGGTAAAGGAACCTATTTTTACTTTATATGGTATTTGGGGTTGAAAACGACCACCATATATAGTATACTGAGAGGGCAGTAAAAATAGAGGGTTTTTCTAATAATTCTTCACATTTTTACATATAAATTTATAAAAAGTGTGATTTGCCATACTTTTTATACTTCTTAACATATATTTTGGCAGTAACAAGATGGGGAGGTTGCCAATATGTTGCAGGTCATTAAGCGAGATGGTACAAAGGTACCATTCGACAAAAACAAGATTGCTTTGGCCATTGAAAAGGCTGAACATAGTAGTACAGGGTTGTACGAAGAGGGCTTGGCACAGCGTATTGCAAATGAAATTGAAGAATATGCTACTAAGCTTCAAAAAGACATGACAATTTATGCTATAGAAGATCAAGTGTATTATAAGTTGATTGAGTATCATAATCCTGCAACGGCACGTGCCTATGAAGGTTACAAAGCTGTTCAAGCTTTCAAACGTCGTCAAAATACAACTGATGATGATGTAATCGGTCTATTGGATCGTAGCAATGTAAGTGTTCTTGATGAAAACTCTAATAAGGATGCTGCTATTGTATCTACCCAACGGGATTTAATTGCTGGTGAGGTATCTAAGGATATTGCTCGTCGTAAATTGATTCCTACCGATATTTTAGAAGCTCATGATAGTGGAGCCATCCACTTCCACGATATGGATTATATTATCCAACCTATGTTTAACTGTTGCTTGATTAATTTGGAAGACATGCTTACAAATGGGACAGTAATCAATGGTAAAAAAATTGATACGCCTAAGTCTTTCCAAGTTGCTTGTACTGTAACAACGCAAATTATTGCGCAAGTAGCATCTGGCCAATATGGTGGTCAAAGTATTAATGGTATTGACCGAATTTTGGGGCCATTTGTACGTAAATCGTATGAAAAAATCCTCGATAATGTTATTGAAGAGCAAGTTGAGATTTACGGCATGGAGCCTAATATGGAAAAGGCTCGTGAAATTGCTTGGAAACGTACGCGCAAAGAAGTTAAAGATGGTATTCAAACAATCCAATACCAAATCAACACATTGATGACTACAAATGGTCAATCTCCATTTGTTACATTATTTATGTATTTCCAACCTGATTATGAATACGCTAAGGAAGCGGCTCTAATTACAGAAGAAATTTTGCGCCAACGTATTAAAGGTGTAAAAAATGAAGCCGATGTATATATTACACCAGCTTTTCCTAAGTTGATTTATGTTCTTGATGAGCATAATGTAACACCAGATAGTCCATACTATTATTTAACTGAATTGGCAGCACAATGTACGGCTAAGCGCATGTATCCTGACTATATTTCTGCAAAAAAGATGAAGGAAAACTACTCAGGTAATGTTTTTAGTCCTATGGGCTGTCGATCCTTCTTATCTCCTTGGAAGGATGAAAATGGTAAATACAAGTTTGATGGACGTTTTAACATTGGTGTAGTAAGCTTGAACTTACCTCAGATCGGCATTCTAGCCCGCGGTAGTGAAGAACGATATTTTGAAATTTTAGATAAACGACTCGAGTTGGCAGAAAAAGCACTAATGCTTCGTTATGAATTACTTAAGGATGTAGTGAGCGATGTGTCACCAATCCATTGGCAACACGGTGCTATTGCAAGACTTAAAAAAGGCGAGAAAATTGCTAAATTTTTGACTGGCGGTTATGCGACTATTTCCTTGGGATATATTGGTATTTATGAAGCAACTCGCTTAATTACCGGTGAATCGAATACAGGCGAGAAAGGTCGCGTTTTTGCGATGAAGATTATGGATCGCTTAAATGCCGTTGTTGATGAATGGCGAGTTAAACATAACATAGGCTTCGCATTATATGGTACACCTGCTGAAAGTTTAACCCATCGATTCTCTTCTTTGGATCGCGCTCGTTTTGGTATTATTGAGGACATTACGGATAAAGGTTATTATACTAATAGCTATCACGTAAATGTACGTGAAGAGATTAATGTATTTGATAAGTTTAATTTTGAATCTGAGTTCCAAAAGAAATCTACAGGTGGCTGTATTTCCTATGCAGAAATTCCGAATATGACTAATAATATTCCTGCTATTTTGACTATGATTCAATACATTTATGATCATATTTCTTATGCTGAATTCAATACCAAGTCTGACTACTGTCACGAATGTGGTTTTGATGGCGAAATCAAGGTAAACGAACATAACGAGTGGGAGTGCCCTCGTTGCCACAATACAAACCGCGATAAGTTAACTGTTATCCGTCGTACTTGTGGATACCTTGGCGAAAACTTCTGGAATGAAGGGCGCACAAAGGAAATTAAAGATCGTGTAATGCACATTTAAGATTATTAGAGGTATGGTTTTAATAATTGTTCTATATATTAAGGTAGACTTTATATAGGTTATTAATTGTTATATACACATCTAATGATGTGAGTATTTTAATAGATACGATTTTAATTCTAAATACGATAATTTTGTAAATGGTAAAAGCTGTGCCTAAGGCACAGCTTTTACTGTATATATAAAAAATTGAAATATATCTATATAGTGTTAGTCAAAGTTGATAGGCACTGATATGGAGGTTATGATGAGATATGGGCAAATAAGACAATATGATATTGCCAATGGGGAAGGGATTCGTACATCTATATTTGTAACAGGGTGTACACATTGTTGTTATAATTGTTTTAACGAAGAATACCAAGATTTTAATGC
>NZ_CALLVP010000081.1 GCF_938010505.1 uncultured Veillonella sp.
AACGGTGCCTTTGCAACGGCTATTGTCAATGGTAAAAGCTTAGCCGACGCTCTACACTACGGCAATGCAGCAGCAGCCCTCTCCATCCAACGCTTAGGTGCCCAAGGCGGCATGCCTACGAAGGAGGAGGTCGCTGCATTCTTGGCAGAGAATTAACCTATTGAATAGAAAAAGGAGTTATCTATGCAACGACAGGGCATTTTAAATAGCCATATCGCTAAGGTTCTTGCAGATCTCGGCCACACAGATACGATTTGTATCGCCGATTGTGGCTTGCCAGTGCCTGAAGGGGTTCAAAAAATCGACTTAGCCTTAGATTTTGGGGTACCAAGCTTTGAACAAGTGGTCTCCATCATCGCTAAGCATATGAAATCCGAAGCGATTCATGTAGCAAAAGAAATTAAAGAAAATAATCCTGAAGCTTATGACTTTTTGGAGTCTACCTTCCCATCCAATCAATACGAATGGATTAAGACGAGCCATGATGCTTTCAAAGAAGCAACCAAACAATGCAAATGCATTATTAGAACTGGTGAAGCATCTCCGTATGCGAATATTATCTTGCGCGCCGATTGTATTTTCAGCGATCGTCCCTAGAATAATAGATTAACCAACTAAGTTTGTACGTTAAGGAACTGAACCTATAAATCAGTTTCTATAAATTAAACAGATTAGCTTTCAAAGATTACCTAACCATCTAATCTATTACATACATTAGAGATACTTTCACCAATCATATAGGAGTAGTTATGGAAATTGTTATGTCAGGCATTGCGAAAGCATTTGGTACGAACCAAGTTCTGCGCGATGTAAGTATTACCCTCAAAGAGGGCGAGGTTCACGCCTTGATGGGCGAAAACGGCGCTGGCAAGTCCACCCTCATGAACATCCTCACTGGTATTCATAAGGCGGATGCTGGTACGATCACCATCGACGGCGTAGAGCGCACTTTCCCGAACCCGAGAGAGGCCGAGCTGAACGGTGTTGCCTTTATTCACCAAGAGCTCAACATTTGGCCAAATTTAACATTGTTAGAAAATCTATATTTAATGAGACCAAAGCACAACAGCTTTGGTATGCTCGATAAAAAGGCGATGCTCACTGAAGCAGAAAACACCTGCCGCGAGTTGGGCATCGAATTACCGCTCACAACGGAAGCAGGCCTTTGCTCCGTCGGTCACCAACAGATGACAGAAATCCTTCGTATCTTGATGTTAGATGCCAAGGTAGTCATCATGGACGAACCGACAGCAGCCCTCACAGAGCGTGAAACGGCGACATTGTTCAAAATGATGCGCAAAATGAAAGCCCGCGGTGTGGCTATCGTATATATCTCTCATCGTATGGAAGAGGTGTTTAGCGAGTGCGACACCATAACGGTTATGCGTGACGGTCACACGATTATTACGAAGTCCACCGCTGAAATTTCTGTAGATGAAGTAGTACGTTACATGGTAGGTCGTTCTATCGACGAGTTCTACCCGGCTCGTACCACTACACCGGGCGAAGTCGTAATGAGCGTTGATAACCTTCAACCAGAAGGTTTCGACAATGAAATTAACTTCTCCTTACGCAAAGGTGAAATTCTCGGCGTAGCAGGTCTCATGGGTGCTGGCCGTACAGAAATTATGCGCGCCATCTTCGGCGTAGATAAGCACAATGGTGGTACCATAACAGTAAATGGATCCGTTCTCAACTGTAAAAAACCAGAAGATGCCATCAAAGCAGGCATTGCTTTCATCACAGAAAACAGAAAGAGCGAAGGGTTGATCCTCGATTTCTCCATTGGTTCCAATATTACATTGCCGAACCTTGGCGAGATTTGTCCATCTCATGTACTAGATAAGAGTAAACTCAATTCCTTTGCTGATGAATTGTCTAAAAAGCTAGGTGTTAAAACACAATCTATTCACGAAGAGGCGTCCTCCCTCTCTGGTGGCAACCAACAAAAAGTTGTTATCGCTAAATGGGTCGGTAAAAAACCATCTATTATTATCATGGATGAGCCTACGCGCGGTATCGATATCGGTGCTAAACGTGATATTTATGATTTAATGAACGAATTAACGAACGATGGTGTGTCCATTATCATGGTTTCCTCTGAGTTACCTGAAGTGCTGGGCATGAGCGACCGCGTTATGGTCATTCATGAAGGTCGCGTAGCAGGTATCTTAGACCGCAGCGATGCAACACCAGAATCGATTATGACATTAGCTACAGGAGGACAATAATGGACAGCAAAGCTCTGCAATATGTAAAAAAATTAGGCCCCCTCATCGGCCTCATCCTATTATTTATCATTATATCTGTCATGAACGACAGTTTCCTTGAATTTTCTAACTTACGTAACTTGTTGCGCCAAGTATCCATCAATGCGATTATCGCCTTTGGTATGACTTTCGTCATCTTAACGGGCGGTATCGACTTATCCGTTGGTTCCATTCTCGCCCTCTCCAGTGCAGTGATGGCCAACCTCATCGTAACTGGTACTGCCCCTGTATTGGCTATCGTATTAGCCGCAGGTGCAGGCCTCGTATTGGGCGGTATTAACGGTCTCGTTATCACCTATGGCCGCGTAGCTCCATTTATCGCTACCTTGGCAACCATGACCATCTACCGTGGTGCAACGCTAGTATTCACAGACGGTAACCCAATCTCCGGCCTTACACAAGATCCTCTATTCCACGGCTTTGGCCAAGGGGACATCGCAGGCCTTCCAGTTCCAGCTATCACTATGTTCCTAGCTTTCATCATTCTCTGGTTCGTATTGAGCCGCACCTCCTTAGGTCGTAAAACATACGCCGTAGGTGGCAGTGAAAAGGTTAGTTACATTGCTGGTATCAAGATTGGCCGCGTTAAAATCTTCGTATATGCCTTAACGGGTATGCTCTGTGGTATCGCCGGTGCAATCATCACTTCTCGTCTTAACTCTGCACAACCTACAGCAGGTGCAGGCTACGAACTGGACGCTATCGCGGCGGTAGTTCTTGGCGGCACAAGCCTTGCTGGTGGTCGTGGCCATATCGTTGGCACATTAATTGGTGCCCTAATTATCGGTACCCTCAACAACGGGTTAAATATTCTCGACGTTTCCAGTTTCTATCAACAAGTCGTAAAAGGTATTGTCATTTTATTGGCGGTTCTTGCGGATCGCAAGAAAGCCTAGGAGGTTCCTATGAAAAAACTATTGTTACTGTTGGCGATGGCTATCATGGTTATCGGTCTTGTAGCAGGCTGTGGTAAAAGTTCTGATAACAGCGGCGACAAAAAATCCGGCACAATCGGCTTCTCTGTTTCCACATTGAACAACCCATTCTTCGTAACTATGAAAGAAGGCGTTGAGGCTCAAGCTAAAGCGCTTGGTCTTAAAGTTAAAATCGTTGACGCTCAAAACGACCCTGCAAAACAAGCAAACGACATTTCCGACTTGCTTGAAAGCGGCGTATCTGTATTGATCATCAACCCTGTAGACTCTGCAGCTATCTCTACTTCCGTAGAAGCAGCAAATGCTAAAAACATTCCTGTCATCACTGTTGACCGCTCTGCTGATAAAGGCAAAGTAGTGGCTCACATCGCTTCCGATAACGTAAAAGGCGGCGAAATGGCAGCTCAACTTATCGTTGATAAAGTTGGCAAAGCTGCAAAAGTAGCTGAAATTGAAGGTATCCCTGGTGCTTCCGCAACTCGTGAACGCGGCCAAGGTTTCCACAACGTAGCTGACAAAGACTTAACAGTAGTAGCAAAACAAAGTGCTGACTTCGACCGTACAAAAGGTTTGAACGTAGCAACTAATATCTTGCAAGCTAACCCAGACGTACAAGCTATCTTCGCTCATAACGACGAAATGGCATTGGGCGCAATCCAAGCAGCTAAATCCGCAGGCAAAACAATCTTCATCGTAGGCTTCGACGGTACTGCTGACGCAGACAAAGCTGTTAAAGACGGCACATTGGCTGCAACAATTGCGCAACAACCAGACCAAATGGGTAAAATCGCTATCGATACAGCTCAAAAAGTTATCAAAGGCGAAGCTGTAGAAGCTAAAATCCCTGTAGATCTTAAAGTTGTTACAAAATAATTGTATATAGAAACTGGGTACAAAAAAGAGTCGCATC
>NZ_CALLVP010000082.1 GCF_938010505.1 uncultured Veillonella sp.
AAAGACCCTTATAGGGTCAGAGCAAACCACCCGTTTTACGGGTGGTTATGATTTATGTCTATAGATGTTTTTAATAGATACATTAGTAGTAGCTTGAGTACGTTGAAAAAATATGTAAAAGAAAAGACCTATATAGATACATAGGTCTTTAGATATTTTATTTGATATGTTTAGAACCTCGTTCTGTCATACCTATGCCGTCTTTGCAAAGAGGGCATTTTTCAGGTTTATATGTAGGAACTTCAAGGTTGAGTAATGCTTGTACTTTTTCGTGAGGTACGCCGAATTCTGCTTTGCCGCCAGACCGGTTAACAAGTAGGCCTACACCAACGATTTCACCACCAGATTGGTTAACTACGTTTACAACTTCTTGTACGGAACCACCAGTTGTTACGATGTCTTCAACAATAAGTACGCGCGTACCTGGCTTAATTTTGAAACCACGGCGCAATGTCATAACGCCTTTTTCACGTTCTGTGAAGATGGCGCGTGTGCCAAGAGCCTTACCAACTTCGTGAGCTAGTAAAATGCCACCAGTCATGGGGCCAATAACAAGTTCTACATTTTGATCGCGAAAGCGTTCAGCCAAATCTTTACAAAGTGTTTCAGTATATTTAGGATGTTGCAATACATTGAATTTTTCAACGTACATTGGGCTGTGGAGACCAGATGTCAAAAGGAAGTGACCTTCTAAAATAGCTTGAGTATCGATAAGTAATTGTTTTACTTCTTGTTCTGTCATCATTTGGATACCTTCTCCATTTCTTCAATAATTAAACGAACCGCTTCGCGAGGGTTTTCGGCTTGTGTAATAGGGCGACCAATAACGAGGCGAGATGCGCCATCTTGTAATGCGCTAGCAGGCGTAGCAACGCGTTTTTGGTCGTCTGATGTTGCAAATGATGGGCGAATACCTGGTGTTACGATAAGAAAATCATCGCCACATGCTTCGCGAATCATTTTAGCTTCCAATGCGGAGCATACAACGCCATCCATGCCGCAGTCTTTAGCGAGTTTAGCGAGGCGAATTACTTGGTCGGAAATAGGTAGTTGTCCACCTATAGCAGTCCAAGATTCATCGTCAAAACTCGTTAAGGCTGTGATGGCCAATAACTTTGGTCTTTCAACACCTAGTTCTTTGCCGCTTTCACGAGCCGCCTCTACAGCGGCTTTCATCATAACAGGACCGCCTTGACCATGCATAGTAATCAAACTAGCACCGAGACGTGTTAAGGAAGATACGCCATGGGCTACCGTATTTGGAATATCGTGCAATTTCAAATCAAGAAATACTTGTTTGTTTTGCTCTTGTAAAAAGCGAACTGTTTTAGCCCCTTCGGCATAGAATAGCTCCATTCCGACCTTGTAAAAGCTAACCGAATCACCTAGGGATAATACGATTTCTTTCACTGCATCCATCGTGGATACGTCAAGGGCAACGATTAATCTGTCATCTGCCATGTTGCAACCTCCATACTACATATATCTAAATAATTTTTACATACTGAGGGCGTTCTGTCAATTAAAATTGGTGAGCGTGTAATGATTATTGGTCACCTTTGTACAGTAGATTATGGTCTGTTTCGTGCTATAATAAATAGAGAAAATGAATATAATTCTTATATATAGATTTTGAAAGGAGTCCTATGTTAGATTTTGTTGCATTAGACTTTGAAACAGCTAATAAATTTAAAAATAGTGCGTGCTCCTTGGCGGTTATTACCGTAAAGGATGGACAGATTGCAAAGAAAGCTTATAGTCTTATTAAACCCCCGTTTATGAGTTTTGATGATGAATGCATTGAAATCCATGGCATTCAGCCAAAAGATGTTCTACATGAAAAGACTTTTGATCAGTTGTGGGATGCTATTTACGAAAATCATTTAAAAGGAAATATCATGGTAGCTCATAATGCGAAATTCGATATGAACGTATTGCGTGCTACTCTAGATTACTATAAAATTCCTTGGCCAGAACTAGATTATGCATGTACAGTTAAACTTTCACGTGCGGTATGGCCCGATTTAGTTAACCATAAGTTAAATACCATGGCCGCATACATGGGGGTTGAATTTAAGCATCACTATGCGCTCGATGATGCGGAGACTTGTGCAAAGGTTGTATTAGAAGCTACTAAGCTAAAAGGTGTTAATAGTTTACCAGATTTATTAAAGGTTACAGGTGTACCATTAGAACCATTTATTGATGATAAAAATCGCTCTGCACAAGAGGCTTTACATAAAGAGCCAGAACCAGAGCAAATGTCGTTCTTTTAGTAAGGAGAGGTGGTACTATGTTAGGTAAAGAATTATTAGCTTATGTGGATCATACTTTATTACGTCCAACAGCTACATGGGATGATATTAAAGAAGTTTGTGATGCGAGTGTAAAGTATAAAACAGCATCTGTCTGTATTCCACCAGATTTTGTAGCATCCGCTCATGAAGCATATCCAAAACTTAACATATGTACCGTTATTGGATTTCCTTTGGGTTATGAAACGACAGAGGTAAAGGTGACTGAAACGAAACAGGCCATCGAAGAAGGGGCCTCTGAAATCGACATGGTTATTAATCTTGGCGACGTAAAACAAGGTGATTTTGAAGCGGTAACGAACGAAATTGCAGCACTTAAGGAGGCTTGTGGCGATAAGATTTTAAAGGTTATTATCGAGACTTGTTATCTTACAGATTCTGAAAAGGTGGCGCTCTGTAAATGTATTACGAACGGTGGTGCAGATTTTATTAAAACATCTACTGGCTTTGGTAGCGGTGGAGCAAGCCTTGAAGATATCAGACTCTTTAAAAAGCATATTGGTCCTAATGTACAGATCAAGGCTGCGGGTGGAATTCGTTCCATTACCGATATGAAAGCTTATATTGCAGAAGGTTGTAGTCGTATTGGTGCCAGTGCAGCCGTAGAGTTATTAAAAAATCACTTGAATGAAGAAGTATAATAGAAGACCACCTAGGCTATGCTTAGGTGGTTTCTTAGAATGGCGGTTTAATTATGCGCATGTATGATATTATTCTGAAAAAAAGGGCAAAATTGCCGTTAACAAATGAGGAAATCCGCTTTGTCATCGATGGCTATGTAAAAGGTGATATTCCTGATTATCAAGTGAGTGCTCTATTGATGACCATAGTTTTTAATGGCATGAGTGCTCGCGAACTAGGAACCTTGACCTTAGCCATGGCTCAATCAGGTAATATGGTAGATTTATCGAGTATCGATGGGATTACCGTGGATAAACATAGTACAGGTGGTGTAGGGGATAAGACAACACTTATTATTGCACCTCTCGTAGCCGCTTGTGGAGGTAAGGTGGCTAAGATGTCCGGCCGTGGACTTGGTCATACGGGCGGTACTATCGACAAGATGGAGTCCATTCCAAATTTAAAAGTATCTTTAGAACAAGATGATTTTATCGATCAAGTTAATAAAATTGGTCTTGCCGTTATCGGTCAATCAGAAGGACTAGCTCCGGCGGATAAAAAACTATACGCTTTGCGGGATGTGACGGGGACCGTAGATAGTATTCCTCTTATTGCATCCTCTGTTATGAGCAAAAAATTGGCTTCTGGTGCTCAGGCAATTTTGTTAGATGTAAAGGTTGGTAGCGGCGCCTTTATGAAGACCTTAGATGATGCCCGTACATTAGCTAGAGCAATGGTGGATATCGGCAATGAAAATGGCCGAGCTGTTAAGGCCGTTTTGACGGATATGGATCGTCCCCTTGGGTATGCCATTGGCAATGCGTTGGAAATTCGTGAAGTTATTGATACGTTGAAAGGTAATGGACCAGAAGACTTAAGTCATGAATGTGTTATCATGGCAGCTCATATGCTCGTATTGAGTCATATTTGTGATTACGAAACTGCTCTTAATTGCGTGCAACAATCACTAGATTCTGGGACCGCTCTTGAACGATTACGTTTAATGATTGAAGCCCAAGGTGGAGATAGCCGAGTCATCGATGATGAAAGTGTATTGGAAATCGGTAAGTTTACCTATGATGTAACATCGCCTCAAGACGGTTATATTACCCATATGAATACAGAACAATGCGGCATTTCATCCGTCATGTTGGGGGCAGGTCGTACTGTTAAAGATGGTCCTATCGACTATAGTGCAGGTATTGTAATGCACAAAAAAACTGGAGATTCTGTTACTGTGGGTGAGAGTATAGCTACATTGTATGCCTCTGATGAAAGCTTACTCAATAATGCGGCTCAGACCTATTTAGAGGCTATTACTATTGGCAATACTGCACCTAAAGTAGTAGATACTATACTTGATATTGTAGAGTAAGGAGCAGAATATGAAAGAAAAAGAGATTCAAAGGCTCATTAATCGCGCTATTGTAGCTCGTGAGACATCGTATAGCCCTTATTCACACTTTGGCGTGGGGGCAGCACTTCTCTGTGATGATGATACCGTTTATGAAGGGTGCAATATAGAAAATGCATCTTATGGACTTACTAATTGTGCAGAGCGAACCGCCATATTTAAGGCCGTATCAGAAGGGCATAAACGATTTAAAGCCCTTGCCGTAGTGGCGGATACGGAAGGACCTTGCTCGCCTTGTGGCGCTTGTCGTCAGGTGATTTCTGAATTTGAAATACCTCGTATTATAATGGCGAATTTAAAAGGAGACTATACAGTTGTTGAATTAGACGAACTATTACCTTTTAGATTTGGGGCTGATAGCATGTAAAAAGAGACCACAGATGTGGTCTCTTTTTTGTATACCTTAGAATGCAGGAACAATGGCACCTTGGTATTTTTCTTGGATAAATTTGATGATTTCAGGGCTATGAAGTGCAGCCATCAATTTTTTGATGCGCGGGTCATTTTCATTGCCCTTGAGTACAGTTACGATATTTACGTAAGGGGAATCGTTAGTTTCGATTGCCAATGCATCTTTGCCAGGGTTAAGACCTGCGTTTAATGCAAAGTTAGTATTGATTGCAGCTAAGGTTACATCGTCAAGAGAACGAGGTACTTGTGCTGCCTCTAATTCTATAAATTGATATTCGTTAGGGTTCGTAGTAATATCTTGCACTGTAGATAAGATGTTAGTAGCATCTTTCAAAGTGATTAGACCTTGTTTTTGCAATAACAACAATGCACGACCACCGTTTGTAGGGTCATTAGGAATGGCGATTTTAGCGCCTTTAGGGAGATTTTTCAAATCTTTGATTTGGCGGGAGTATAAACCCATTGGCTCAAGGTGAACGCCACCAGCGGATACTAAGTCAAGCTTGTGAGCTTTTGCAAATTCCTCCATGTAAGGTACGTGTTGGAAGAAGTTTGCATCGATTTCTTTGTCGCCTAAAGCTAAGTTAGGTGTATTGTAGTCAGTGAATTCAGTGACTTTTAATTCGATACCATCTTTTGCCAAGATAGGTTTAACTTGTTCCAAGATTTCCGCGTGAGGTACAGCAGTTGCACCGATTTTTAATACTTGTTTACCGTCGCTAGCAGCTTGTTTATTGTCGTTACCACAACCCGCGATTAATAAAGCACCGCCAAGGATTACAGTAGCTGCTAATGCTAAAAATTTTCTCATTACACACACTCCTTATACAATAATTGCATATAAAATATTAAATCTATAGTACTAAATAATTTCCTATCTATCAAGAAGGAATTATTATAGGTTCTCCATAACTAAAAACTATGGAGAACCTATAATATAAGTATATTCATTTTTAGATTAACTTGCCCATGATAAGGCCAATAGCCCACATCAGTTGGTAAACCATAGCCGTTCCTGCGGTAGTGCCCATAGCCTTATCTAATTCGAATTCATCCGTTTTAGTACTTAATGTATGAATTGTTTTAAAAGCCAATGGTGCTGCAAGGAATGCCAATAAGGTGAACCATGTCATATGGCCTACAACGATCCAAGCAATGATCCAAATAAAATTAAAAATATAGGTAATGCTCATTAGGCTGAGGGCTCTTTCACGACCAAGTACGATTGGCAAAGTGCGACGACCGTGGCTTTCATCATTACGAATATCTCGGATGTTATTTGTCAACATGATGGAGCCAACTAGCAATGTAGATGGAATTGCAGGAATTAATAGAGCTAAGGATAATTCTCGTGTCCATGCATAGCCTGTAATAAGCACGATGGCAAGGCCCATGGCGATGCCAGAGGAAAACTCTCCAAATGGAGTGCGAGAAATTGGTTTCGGTCCACCAGAATAGAGGAAGCTAATTAGGATACATAAGAAGCCTGCAGGGATGTAGTACCAAGTTATGGTAGCAGATAAATAAATGCCGATGATAATAGGTACAATCATGAGTATTTTGATCATCGTTATGATGAGTTCAGGGGTTATGGTGCCACGCGTGATAGAACCGGCATTGCCTACCTTTTGACCTGCATCAAGACCAGATTTAAAGTCTTTATATTCATTCCATAAATTAGCTATAATTTGGGCGGTTACAACTGCTAAGAATATAAGTAACGTATGGAATATAGCTAGCCCTTTGCCCTGAACGGCACCAAACGCATAATAACTAAAGGCAGCACCTAAAATAGTGGGTCCTAATGCGGCAGCTAATGTGCGAGGTCTAGTAAGGGGAATTAATTCTTGTATCATATCAAAAGCACGCTGAGTGTGCACTCCTTTCCATTTCTCATGCATATATCATGTTTACATGTCTATTTATGTATTGTATAGCAGAACGGTAAGGTTGTAAATTATACTATACAGTTATATATGTCGGTATAGTATAATAATTAATATATACGGTATAGATTAACTTTTAAACTCTTAATACATACTGCATAGATTATCTAATAATCTGTATATATAGTGTATTGTTAAAATGTGAGGTGTCTTATGAGAGCTCTCAATAAAAAAATGATGACATTGGCTTGTGCTACTTGTTTAACTGTGGGCATGGGTACAGTGGCATGTGCTGATACGGTAGATTTGGGTTATGGACTATATGCAGTAACTAGTAATGCAGTGAAAGCATCTGTCATAGATTCTGTTTCCACCAATCCTAATTTGAGAACTGCAGCCCAAAATGCAATGGTGAATGAAGTTAATGCGTCAGTAGCAAAAAGACTTGGTGAGCATTTGAAAGAAGTATACAAAGTAGAGGTACCGCCATTTCAAGGAAAGATTACTGATGGATATAGCCTCTATCAATTATCTGGTGATAGTGCTTTAGGTCATCATACTGCATGGTTGGTAAATTATAATGTAAACAAAGATATTATTAACTATTCTGGTGATGCAGCAACAAAAATAGTTAATAATATGATAGATAAAAAAGAAGAGAAACTTCCTGAAGCTAAACCATATTCGAAGTCTCTTGCAGAAGACTTTATTACTAATATGAAGCCTTTAAGCTTAGATAAAAATGCTTTAAAGCCTGTTATGGAAAAATATAATACTAGATTGAATAGTGATATAAATACACAGTTAAATCTAATGACCGTAGAAAGTAAAAAGTTATCTCCAAAGGAACAGCAAGCCACACAAGAAGTAGTCGATGTTCTAAAGCAGATTATTCCTAATTTCTCCGTGCAAGCTACGGATTTTTCTGCGAAATCATACACATCAAAATTTGGTGTAATGCAAGGAATATCTATGCGTGGTAGTTTAAATTATGATGGTTTTATGCTACCTGGCTCTCTTGAACTATATATGTTACCACAAGATGAAGGCCTCACGATACAATTATTAGCAACAGAGGATACAAGTCACGATTACTGGACTAAACAACTGGAATCAATGTATGGCTTAAAAGCCCTAAAGGGAGGGAATAAATAATGAAACCATTAAAAACTCTCGTGTTAGCAGCTTGTTTAGTAGGTACTATTGCAAGTTTTGCTGGTGCAAAGGATGTTAATACTTTAGCAGGAACAATGTCAATTCCTAATGACGTTACGATTGCAACGGCTTCTAATACAAATACATTAGGCATTGTAAAAGATATTATTGCTAAAGATAATGCAAAGCCAAGTACACATAAAATGACAAGGCAAAGTAATCAGCAAGCCTTAGCTGTATTGGACCAAATGGGACTTAGCTATGACATATACCAATTACAAGGTGCTGATAAGACTGGTCAAAAGGATGCCTTTTTAGTAGCGGTAGATGTGAAAGAGGCGGCTCAACATTTAGGAAAGAAAGAGGCTAATGACCCAATGTTTATAGCCGCTATGGCTGCTCTTGAGAAAGGGCAAATTGATCCTGTAACAGAGCAACTTGTATTAGAAGCAATCAATAAACAGATTCCAACTAGTACAACGGTAGTTCCTTTAAATGGACCAATTAATGTACCAAGTCTTGATCCTAAAAAAGCAACGATTATGCCTAAGACACTTAGAACTCTAACCGTAGAAAATGCCGAACAAGTACATCCTGTGGCTGGCACAAAATATCAAACTTATGCAGCAAGCTCTCGCTTGTTATATTCAGATGGAACTGTACAAACTCCACTCTATGCAAATGCTGCATTTGTTTTGAAGCCAGGTAAACCGGTGTTGTACGTAGCTTTTACAAGCGATGTACAACGTGATTATTTCAAACCGATATTTGACAATGCATTTAAATCAATTAAATAATTGGTTATATACGTACTTTTATGTAATATGTGATATATTGAGGTAAGTCATATATATCGAGGCAACAATATGAGTTTCACGCCTTAAACATAGTCATATTAATTTATATTTTTTTATAAAAGGAGATTTATCATGAAAACAATTTTCACAGACAAAGCACCAGCAGCAGTAGGTCCTTACTCCCAAGCTAAAGTAGTAGGCGGTTTATTATTCGCTTCTGGTCAAATTCCACTCAATCCTGCAACTGGTTCAGTTGTTGAAGGTGGTATTGTAGAGCAAACTGAACAAGTATGCAAAAACATTGATGCTGTATTGGCTGAAGCAGGTTCAGACTTCTCCGAAGTTATTAAAACAACTTGTTTCTTGGCTGATATCGCTGATTTCAAAGCTTTCAACGAAGTGTATGCTAAATACTTCACTTCTAAACCAGCTCGTTCTTGCGTAGCAGTAAAAGACCTTCCATTGGGTGTTTTGGTAGAAGTGGAAATTATTGCGGAAGTATAAGATGAATTATATTTCTTTGTTACAGTCAGAGATGCGTCCTGCCTTCGGTTGCACTGAGCCAATTGCATTGGCTTATGCGGCTGCGAAGGCAGTCTCTGTTTTAGATGAGTTTCCAAATCATATTCACGCACGATGCAGTGCGAATATTATTAAAAATGTTAAATCCGTAGTGATTCCAAACTCTGGGGGCCGCAAAGGACTTACGGCGGCTGCTACGCTTGGTGCTATCGTAGGTCACCCAGAGCGTGAATTAGAGGTATTGGAATCCGCTACAGATGAAGATCGTAAATGGCTTGGCACACTTCTTGATGCCAACTTCTGTACTGTTTCACTCGCTGAAGGCGTAGATAATCTATATATTGAAATCACCGCTGAAACAGATGAACATACGGCAGTAGTTCGTATTGAAAATGATCATACGAATGTAACTTATGTTTCTGTAGATGGCGAGATTATCTCTGAAACAATTAATGAAATAAAAGAAGCAGCTAAAACCGAATATGCTATGATTTTTGATAGCATTTACGAATTTTCCTTAACTGGTGATATTTCTGGTATCCTTCCTCAAATCAAACAACAGGTAGAGTATAATTCTGCTATTTCTAAGGAAGGTCTGTCTAATGATTATGGTGCTAACATTGGTCAATTGTTATTATTGGACGATGAAAATCCATCTCTTGAAACGAAATGTAAGGCTCGTGCCGCGGCCGGATCTGATGCGCGTATGAGCGGCTGTCCATTGCCTGTAGTTATTTGCTCTGGCTCTGGTAATCAAGGCTTAACCGTTTCTGTACCAATTATTACGACTGCTGAGGAACTTGGCAAAAGTGATGATGAACTTTATCGCGCTCTCGTCTTTGCGAACTTGTTAACACTTTATGTTAAATCTGGCATCGGTAAATTGTCCGCATACTGCGGTGTTGTATCTGCGGGTGTGGTAAGTGTAGCAGGCATTGCCTTCTTGAAAGGTGATAGTAAAGATATAATCGAGAACACTCTTGTAAATGGTCTTGCAAGTCTATCTGGTATCGTATGTGACGGTGCGAAACCATCCTGTGCAGGTAAAATTGCAATCTCTCTTGATGGCGCTTTTATGGGATATAAACAAGCTCGCCTTAACAAAAACTACCAAAAAGGCGATGGTCTTGTAGCATTCTCCGTTGACGAAACCATCCGCAGCATCGGTGCTGTGGCACAAGGTATGAAAGAAACGGACGTAGTTATTTTGAATGAAATGCTAAAACACTAAACTGCATGTGATGTGTTTAGTTGAATATAAAAAGAACCCTTCGTTGGTCTGTACCTTCAAAAATTGTGTCCAATTTGGGGGGTGTAGTTCACGTGAAGGGTTCTTTTTGTTTATTGTAATTTTTTAGGATCTTTAAGTATTAATGACGCCCCAAGGCCCATTACTAGGAATGGCACGAGTGTCATCATGGCAATAGGTAAGGTGTAGGTGTCTGCAAGGTTACCTACTACAGGTGCGATGATACCGCCAATAGTTTGGCTCACGCCGAGGGTAATACCAGAGGCAAAGCCGATGCTTTTAGCGAGGTAGGTTTGACCTAGTACGATAACTGGGCTGTAGCTAATTGCTTTTGCGGCACCAATCATGAGTAGTAGTAGATAGGCTACAGGCATCATGATGACAGGGGAGAAGGTTGGCACTTCTGTTAATAGGAACATAGCTGGCAACCAAATTAATAGGGATAGTCTAATGATTTTGATAGGACCATATTTGTCGCCTAATAGACCGCCGATATATGTCATGAAGATGCCTATACTAAAGAATACGGTTAATGCAAAGCTACCTTGTTCTGGGCTAGTGCCGAGTTCACGAGTCCAGAAGATAGGAATAAATGCATTGATAACGCGGAAGTTTACCGATTGGCTTAGGATGATAACGAACAAGATACCAAAGTATTTCCAGTAATTTTTGAGTGGTTTTGCTACAAGTGTAGGGTTTTCTGTAGCTACCGCTTGGTCGATAGTGCGTGCATGAGCTACTATGCGAGGCATGAGGATGAATAAAAGCGTTGATATGATAAGACCTACCACGGTGAAAGCCGCAAGTCCATGCGGACCTACTGTATAGGCAATAGAACCAGCAAAGAGGGGGCCGATGGCAAAACCGGAGCTACCACCGATGGCGAAGGTGCCCATGGCTTTCCCTTTTTTGCCACCACCGAGGCGGTTCATGATCTTTGCTCCTTCAGGATGGAAGATAGAGGATCCAACACCGGCTAACGTGGCACAAACAAGTAAGCTTTCATAGGAGGTGACAAAACCCATTACACCTGTGCTACAAGCAGAGAGTAAAACACCTAAAGCGATAAGCCGAGGTTGATTGATTTTGTCAGAAAGATACCCTAATAATGGTTGTAATAATGAAGATAATGCTGTATTGGCTAAGATGAGAAAGCCCGCTTGTTCTAAGCTGAGTCCATAGGTATAGATGAACAGTGGTAAGAGGGCAGGCAATACACTTTGACAGGAGTCGTTAATCATATGACTCACTGTAATGAGATAAGGGTAATATTTTTTCATAGTAGTGGTCCCTTCGCAAAAAAGCGCTAACCACGGTTAGCGCTTTATATATTTTATATGGCAGAGAATTAGGGAGTAGAACCTAAAAAGCGCGTAAATACTGGTGTTGTTTGATTTTTCAATATCTCTATGGGGCAAGTTATGGGGCAAGCCTAACCATTTCTAGCGTTTAGCTTGTTTATGACGTCCTCATTCATTGCCTGTGTTACGTGAGTATATATGCTTAATGTAGTGGCAGGATCATTATGTCCTACACGCTGCATTATGGCTTTTAGCGGCACGCCTAATTCTGATAAGATACTAATATGAGTATGTCTAAATATGTGCGTAGTGATGTGTTTATCGCCTATAGATACGCGTTTTAGTATTTTGTTGATGTATTGCATGTCATAAGGATTGCCACGCTTAGCCGTGAATATATAGCCTTGTTCATGGTAGCCATTGAACCATAAAGAGCGGCGTTTGTTTTCTGTTGTGATCCGTTCTAATATGCGAACGGCTCTATCGCATAGCTTTATATCTCTAACAGAATAAATGTTTTTAGGCGTTCCGCGCTTTATTTCGCTACTATTATTACAATGATACTGTAATGTGCCATTAATATTAATAGTGGCTTTTTCTTTGTCATAGTCGCAATAACGTAAGGCCAACAATTCGCCAATTCTTAGACCTGTAAGACTTATAAATTCTACCAATAGGGATATTCTGGGGCTTATATCGTTTAATTGCCTTAGAACCTCTTTTAACTCCATATTATCAAGAAATTTATTTTGCTTTTTAGCCACCTCATCGCGGCTGAAAGGCTTTTTTATTATTTTAATGTCCTCTATGTCCTGAATGTCTTTTACTAGGCCTCTACGTTTAGCATAACGAAAAATAGCCCTAACCGTTGTCATTAATGACTTGCTATAGTGATAGCTACGATTTTCTACATAATATACTTTATTTGCTAGCTCCTCAATCATAATAGGTGTTACTTTGATGATTGGTATATCAGTAGGGATATACTTAAAAATCTTTTTAACGTGGGTATTATGGTTTACGTGGGTGGCTAGTTTTACAGTAGGCCTGGTATGATCTAGCCATAAATGCGCCACCTCATGCAGCGTTATATATTTGTCTTGCTCATAGCCGTCTAATATTTGTGCTATTTTTTCATGTAGCAGTTTAGAGGCTTGTTTTTTATATGTAGGACTATTTCCATTTAAAGAAATACTAACACGCTTTAATTTGCCTGTTGTAGGGCAATTATAGCGTTCATAATATATGTATTTTGTTCCTGTGTTTGTGGCTCTTTCTTCTATCCACATATTAACCGCCTTTCATAGGCGATAAGTACTTATTTAAATCGTTCTGATAAGCTAATTAAGAAAATAGATAGCTCTTTATCTGTCATCATATGGGGAAGTTGCTTTATAAAAAATTCTCTATCCGCAGTTTTACTATTCTTGTATTGATTTTTTAAGCTCAATGGGTTTATATCGTTTATGTTATCTATGGTCTTTTTTAAATTAGTAATATTATATTTAATTAACTGATCAAGTCCCGTATTTTCATAGAAATAAGATATATCTTTTCCACTCAATTTAGCCAGTTTATTAAGTTTATCAATTCTTGGGGAGGCTTTTCCGGTTTCCCATAGGGATATAGTCGCCTTAGATACTCCTAATTTATTGCCTAGTTCCTCACCAGATAAACCTAACTGTATTCTAACTGATTTTATAAGTTCGCCTTGTTTTTTTTGTACGTCAGTATAGTCCATATAATCACCTCATGTTTAATATATTATAAACTAAACTTTATTTCAAGGCTCATGTATTGCAATATGAATATTCAGTTTATTTTAAACTTGACATATAGAAAAATAAAGTTTAGAATAAACTTAACAAAAAGGAGGTGAGAAATTGAAAGAGTTCAATAAATTAGTTGGTTATCGTAATCGATGTGGCCTATCTCAAAAGGTTCTAGGTAGACATATCGGAATAACTGGCGAGTCATATGGGCGCAAAGAGAATGGAAAGGCTCCATTTACACGTGAAGAGATGAAAACGATCCATACTGTACTTGAGACTGAATTAAATGAACCTATTAGTTTTACAGAATTATTTAATATTTAATATGACGCAAATCAAACCTCATATAATCATCTCAAAGCGTTGTATTAAGGTAAAAGAAAAACGCCGCCATAATAGGCAGCGTGGAAAGGTTAATATATGAAGATTGTTGAAAGTGTAACGCCGATAGATCAACGATACATACAATATAAGAATATTGGCAAGGCTTATGATTTAAGCCGCATGCAGGTATATAGGCTAATTCAACGAATGAAACGTACCGCAAAATACAAAAAATCATTCGTTGATATTGGGCCTAAATGTAAGTTAGTTAAATTAAATGATTTTGATGAGTTTTTCAAGTCTACTCATAACCAATATTTAACTAAAGAGGTATAGTAAAATACCTTTCTATTATTATATCAAATTGATAAGGGAACATAAAGGGGGGACGGCTTTTTTGAGTGTTAAAAAATCATCGTTTTATGACGGTAAAAAGTTTTTACATAATAAAATGGGGGACTATTTAATTAAAAAATATCATTTAAAACGTATTATTAATGAAAATTTGTTAGACGGTGCGCCGCCTGATGATGTAGATATATATTTCTTTAACCCTAAAAATAATAATTATGAACCGTTTAGTAAATCGGAATGTAATAGGCTTATTATTCTTGAAGATAAAGAATTAAAAACCAATGCACGTAAAGAGGTATGGGAGTATATCAAAAGTATAATTAGTGATTGTTATATTACTGATCCTCATATAGTAGGATGTTTGAATTGCCTTGTTAATATAAGGACTGGTAAAGCATTACAGAAAACGCCTGATACGATATTAAGAAATTACATACCTGTTAAGTATGATCCTGAAGCCTTAGAAAATGATGTATTAGATACATTCATGAAAAATCTGTTTGGTGATGATAGAGAAATGCATACATTTATTTATCAGATCATTGCATATGGTTTATGGCCTGACAATCATCTACAAAAATTCTTTATTTTGTTTGGTGAGGGCGGCAACGGTAAGAGTACATTTCTTAATTTACTAAAACCATTTTATGGCCGTGAAAATATTAGTATTTTAGGCCTGGTTAAATTTGGTGATGATAGGTATATTGGTAGTCTTTATGGAAAAATGGTTAATCTAGGTGATGATATAGAGGCAGGTGCATTGTTAGAAAGCGCAGTACTAAAAAAGGTTGTTAGTGGTGAGCCAGTACATGCTAACCCTAAATTTGGCCTTATGTTTGCCTTTGTAGTAACACAAAAACTATTATTTTCAGCTAACTCAGTACCACGCATTACAGATACATCGCAAGGCATGGCCGATAGACTTATCGTTATACCATTCACGCAGCGTATTAGGGGAACGGCTACGGCAGTACCTAATATAGTGCAAGAAATTGTTAAAAGCGGTGGTTTATCAGTGCTGCTGAATAGAGTATTAAAAGAGGTACCTAATATTATAAATGGGATCCATATACCGCAATTAGTACAAGCAGCAACTCAAAAACATATGACTGATACGAACCCAGTAGCACTATTTGTTAGTGATATGAATGAAAGCGGTTGGCGTATTGATACTGGCAGTAGTTTTGAGGGGTTAGCAGAGATTAAAGCTATATCAGATTTAACTACCGTACAAGTCTATAACCTCTATAAAGAGTGGTGTAAAGAGAATGGATATAAGCCGTTGGCGAATAATACGTTTGGGCGTGAATTAGGTAGATTAGGATATGAAAGTATTCAAATTGGTATGGGTTTATTGCGTGGTAAGCGTGCATACCAAAAGATTGAAAGTGTAACTATTGTGTAACTAGAAAATAATCTTATCTAGTTACATAGTAAATGCAGATAATATCTATGTTTATGGGTTGTTGTAACAGGCGTAACAGGTATTTTTATATTAATAGGATAATTTATATAAGTTCATTAAATATCTTATAAAGTTTTGTGTATTAACCTGTTATCTTGTTACAAAGGCATGAATACTACATTTATGCTGTGACATTACCGGTTGCAAACCAGTTACAAATAGGAGGTAAATATCATGGAATTTGATAGCTTAGATAAAATTATAAAATGTGTTGGTAAGAAGTTAAAAAACAATGAAGTAGATCTTGTTTGTGCAATCGCTCATATAGCTGTAATGAGTTATAAGAAAGGCTATAATGACGCTGCTGAAGAATTAAAATTAAAGGAAAAGGCATAATATGAATACAAATTTAAATGAATATGAGAATATAAAAGGCCTCAAAAAAGAATATATAGATAAGATCAGCGCGGTTGTGAATGGGCATACCAATAAAGTAACCTTGTTGGCGTTGACTAAAACAGAGTTTAATATTATTCAAGATGAATTTGGTAATATGCTAGATGTTACAGTTACTTGTGAGCATATTTTTAATAATAAGCAGTTGATTGTAACGGCTGTTTTAAGTAGGAGAGAATTATGAAAATACATTTCTCGTGTAGTAATGAGGCGGAGTATATCCGCCTCAATCCTATCATTAATTTATTGAGGACTGATAGAACCCTAAAATATAAAGAAAAAATAGATAATCAAGGCCGAAAACAGATTTATTTTGTATCAAGAAAAAGGCCGCAAGCATAGGTAAGGTATAGGTTTATAGAAATATACCCCCTCTATTGATTTTTTGGTGAAATGTGATATAATTAAGACAATCAAATACAGGAGTACCGCAATCACACATGTGATTGAACGCTTTTCACAGCATGGGAATAGATAGGCTTAGGCTTATTTGTTCCCATGTTTTTTTTATTTTGTAGAAGTGTTATCCATTTACACCATGTTAAACCTCCAATATTACATGAGAAAAAATATCGCGAGAAAGTGTGTTTGAGGTAATGGCCTTTAGGCTATGGGTATATGAGTTATTGGCCGTATAATATGGCGATCCTCCAAATGACTTATATATTTTTCACTGAACTAACAGGGGAAATAGGGAGTAATCAAAATGACTGAAAAAAACAAAGAAAAACTGTTTACACAAGCTGAAGTAGATAACATTGTAAAAGAACGTCTAGAACGTGAGCGTAAGCGCTATAATAGCGATAACGACATGGTGGAAACGTTACAAAAAGAACTGGTAACGGTACGGGCTGAATTACAAAGTTTAATGGCTGATAATGAGGCCAAATCTACGGCATTGAAAGCGGAACAGGTTAATAAAACTATCATTCAAGAATTAGAAAAGGTCAACGGCATTAACCCTACAGAGCTTGCACGATTATTTATTAATAATGCAAGTGTAGACGATACGGGGAGCGTAGTATATACCGATGATAGCGGTAATAGTTTACCTATTAGCGAACATATCAAAGAATGGGCTAGTAAATCGCCCTGGGCTATTAAATCAGTTCAAAACCCTGGCAGCGGTTACGGCAGAAATAATTCGCATGTAGGAAACATAGAATTGCGCGACGCTTTTGGCCTTAAATAGAAAGGTTGAATATGGCTATTGAACTAGCAACGCAATTTTTGCCCTATGTAGACGAGCAATTTAAGGCAGAGTCAAAACGGCAAGTAATAACAAACAATGACTTTGAATTTACAGGCGCGCATAGCGTCAAAGTATACAAAGTTACAACAAGCGCTATGAATGATTATGATCGTGAGGGTACAGGCGCAAACCATAGCCGATACGGTCAAATTCAAGGCTTAGATGCTACAACAGAAGAATTTACATTGAAGAAAGACCGATCTTTTACATTCGCTCTTGATAAATTAGATGTAGATGAAACAAAAGCAGCATTACAAGCAGCCGCAGCGCTTGCCCGTCAACTTAGAGAAGTAGTAATTCCTGAAGTTGATACTTATGTATATGGTAAGGTTGTAGCAGGTGCAGGTACTACAGAAACAGGCGCATTAACGGATAAAAATGTATATGACGCTATTTTAAAGGCTACTGAAGTACTTGATACTGCTGAAGTACCTGAAACAAACCGTGTTTTATTGGTAACTCCTGATACATATACAATCATGAAAAAGAACGCCTCTATTGTCATGGCTACAGATGTAGGCCAGGATATGCGAAAATTGGGCGTTATTGGTATGTTAGACGGTGCTACAATTATCAAAGTACCTAAAATCAGACTACCTGAGGACGTTAATTTTGTTTTGGTTCACCCGTCCGCAACGGTTGCCCCAGTAAAACTTGAAGATTATAAAATCCATAAAGATCCACCTGGTATTAGTGGCAATCTAGTAGAGGGGCGTATCGCATATGACGCCTTTGTCTTAGAAAATAAAACTAAAGGCATCTACGTACACAAAGCAAAATAACACCATAAGAGGGCGAAGTCATTCGCCCTCTTTCTTTATATATAGAAAGGCATAATATGAAAGAAAATAAGCGGTTATCGTTTAGGTTTTCTACACCGCAGCAAGTAAGAAAGTCTTTAAGTCGCATAATAAATATGGTGGCCAATGGCGAAATGGATAGTAAGAAAGCAAATACTATTATAGTAGGTGCTAATGCTATATTGGGTGCTATTAGATTAGACGAGCAACAAAAGCAAATAGAGAAGTTAGAGGAGTTAGTAAATGAATTTACTGAATAAATTAACTAAAAAAGTAAATCAAAGGGTTATTCGTAAGGAACTAGAAAGAAAAGAGGCGCAGCGCTCAAAATTTTGGGTTAGCGTATCGACTGAATTATTAAGACGCTGCTTATCAGATCATAAGGAAGAGCAAGAAAAAGCGCTCAAAGAGTTACAAGAAATACATACTATATACTGCAAAAAGAATGATATTAAAGGTAGTTTGTTTTACTAATGTGAGGGCATATGAACGAGGAGTTAAAACAGTATGTTGTGAGTAGGTTAAAAGAATATGCATTAATAGGGGAACGCCGTAGAATGCTGCTAGATGAGTTAAACGGCATGAACCTATATAACCCTAATACATCACAACTCAAAGAGGGACAGAGGGCTAAAAATAAAAAGAATGATATATCAGATCTATTAGTTATTAAAGAGGATAAAAGAGCAGCATATACAGCTATAAACGAGGTGTATTGTTTGTGCTGCTGCTATATCTACGATTTACCAATTAGCGAAAAGAGCATAGAAAGCATTTTGCGTTATATAAAAGGGGAAATAGTAGGCCGTCATAAATTACTGGATAGAATGGCTACGGAAATAGTGGCGGAATGTAATGATATAGATGTATATTTACCTGGTATGATAAAAAACACGATAAAATAAAACACCCTACTAATATAGTAAGGTGTAAGAGATGATTATATGATTTTGTAAAATGTCATGGGGCAATAAATGGGGCAAATACCACCATATAATAGAGAATGATTGATACACAAAACTCACTCAATAATATAAGAAAACCTAGATAACATCTGTATTATGTGTATCTAGGTTTATCTATTATATCTCTATCATTATCATTTAAAAGAATGGCAGAGGAGGAGGGATTTGAACCCCCGCGCCGGTTGCCCGACCTACCGCATTTCGAGTGCGGACCCTTCAGCCTCTTGGGTACTCCTCCGTGTTTTACGGCGCTCTTTAAAAAAGTCCTTCATGATTTGGCTACATTCATCACCAAGGACACCCGATGCTAATTGGGGTTCATGATTTAAACCAGGGTGAGAGAGCACATTGAAAAGAGACTCTACAGCGCCTCCTTTGTAATCACTTGCACCATATACAACACGGTCAATACGACTGTTGATGATGGCTCCAGCGCACATCGGACACGGCTCTATCGTAACATACAGGGTACAACCAGTCAACCGCCAGCGCTTGAGTACATCACATGCTTCGCGGATGACGAGCACTTCTGCATGAGCCGTTGCATCGTGATCTAATTCGCGGCGATTATGGTGGCGTGAAATAATAGTATTATCTTGTACCAAAATGGCGCCGATAGGAATTTCTCCTAAGTCATAGGCCTTGCGAGCTTCCTCTAGGGCAAACGCCATGAAATACTCGTCCCGAGTGCGTTCATCCATATTTTCAATCTCTATAGATGTAATATCTTTTGTCATTCTCATACCTCTTAATGTATAATATCTTACATAAAGTCTATCATAGTGTACGCAGTTATGCGAATAGATTGTGTGAGGGTATTATGGATATTATTTGGTATATATTTGATATGATTGGCACTATTGCCTTTGCTATCTCGGGAGCACTCGTTGGGGTGGCGCGAAAGATGGATATATTTGGTATGGCTGTTTTGGCATTGGCCACGGCAATCGGTGGTGGTATTGTACGGGATGTTCTGTTGGGATATTTTCCACCGAACTCATTGCGCAATATAGTATATGTAACAGTGGTTATTTCCGTAACAATTATCGTATTTATTATGTATAACAGCCGTTATCGCAAGCATGCTATGGGCCCTCGTAGTCGAGCAAGCTATTTATTGGCCGATGCAGTCGGGTTGGCATCTTTTACAGTAACTGGAGCATCTGCAGGATTTAAACTATATCCAGAGTTGCCAATTTTCATTGTTTTATTAGGAACTATTACTGCTGTTGGTGGCGGCATTATCCGAGATATGCTAGCTCAACGGATTCCGTCTGTTTTGAAAGAAGACGTGTACGCTCTGCCTAGTGTTATTGGGGGCATCGTTTATTACTTAATGGTTATTTCTGACTGGGCTGGAGAGGCTGTATATGGTGCTTTTACCGTTGTACTAGTTATCCGTTTACTAGCTATTAAATATAAGTGGAGCCTACCTAAAGTGCGGTAAAGACAACGCATTTGAGAAATAACGGTCGAATGATATAATTATACTATTAAATATTTCATAAAAAGGTCAGAAAAAAAGAGTATTATATAAGAGTTAATTTTCGAGTCGAGAGTGCTCGTGTACACAGAAGGAGATTTGCTTTATGACAAATAAATGGTTGAAAGTAGCATTAATGGTTACAGCCATTGCTACAGGTACATCCATCAATATTGATGCAGAAACCGTATTATATGTACCTCAAGATGATCGCCCTGTAAGCTTGCAATATACAGTTGATACAGCTCGTGAGGCGGGTATGACTGTGTTGACACCACCTCAACATTTGATTTCTGGTAAGACATATCAAGGTCAAGCAGATCAAATTATGGCTTGGGTAGAACAAAATGCAGGTCGTGCTGATGTTATGGTATTAAGTACAGATACTCTTATTTATGGGGGTCTTGTAGATTCTCGTAAACATAATATTCCTCTTAGCACATTGCAAAGTCGCTTGAAACGTATCGAAGGCTTAAAAGCTCGTCATAAAAATGTACGTATCTATGGCTTTGGTACGGTAATGCGTTCTCCACGCGCTAGTGGTGGTGGCACTGAACCAGCCTACTATGCGGAATATGGTCCAACTATCTTCCAAATCGCTGCATTACAAGATAAATTGGATTCCGGCTCTTTAACACAAGAAGAAACTCAAAAATTGATGAGCCTTCAAGCCTCTGTTCCTGTAGAATACCTACAAGACTGGTTTGACCGTCGTCAAAAAAATATGAAAATCAATAAGGATTTAATCGATGAAACTCGTAGCGGTGTATTTGATTACTTCGCATTGGGTCATGATGATACATCTCAATTATCTCAATCTGCCTTGGAAGGTCGTTACCTCAATAATTACTCCAAGGATATTCCTGTTGAAAAATATGGTAGCTTCCCTGGCGCTGACCAACTTGGTCTCTTGTTGATGGCTCGTTCTCGTACTGATGTGAGCACAGAAAAACCAACATTCTCCGTAATTTATCCACTCGGTGGTGGGGGTAAAACATTGCCAGGTTACGAAGATCAAACGATTGATAAAACAATTACTCAACACGTTGAGGCTGTAGGTGGCACCATGGTGACACAAGGCAAACCAACCGTATTGTTGGCCGTAAATACGCCTCTTACAACGAGCACTGGCGAGTCTGAAAACTTTGAGAACTTCCCAATGATTTCCAACTCTACAAATGCCTTTGTAGATCGCATTCAACAAGCTGTTGACTCTGGTGTGAATGTAAGCGTTGCAGATATTGCTTTCAACAATGGTGCAGACAATACGTTAGTATCCGCTATGTATAAACGCGACATGTTATACAAAATTGGCGCGTACAATGGTTGGAATACAGCAAGTAATACGGTAGGTTATGCTATAGCTCAAGGCTTATTGTTAAAATCTATGAGTCCAGATGGTCATCGCGACATGTTGACTCAACAATATTTGGATAACTGGGCGTACCAAGCAAATATCCGTAAAGATATTTATCGTATGCAAGATTCTATCCGTACAGATAATGTACGTTACTCTGGTGAGTTGAACGAGCGTCTTGAAAGCTACTTGGGTGAGCGTATTCAAGATTTTGCTGAAAAATACCTTAAAATAAATCCTCGTACGGTAAAAGCTACATTCCCATGGGGCCGACTATTTGAAACAGATATCACAGTTTATGACAAACCAGTGGTACCTCTTGAAAAAGAATTGCGCTTGAAACGTGAAGCAGAAGCTAAAGCTAATGCTGAAGCAGCAGCTAAAGCAAATGATCAGGCTGTACCGGCTCAACCAGCTTAACCGGCACAACCTGAAAAAGCTGCAGAGCCTCAAAAAACTGCACCTGAACCTCCTGTAGTTAAACAACCAACTACAGAGTCCCAAGGTCCACGTGTCGTACCGACACCTGCAGCTGCACCTGGTCAATAATGAATAATGAATAGGGAATGGCTATGAAAAAAGCATTTTTACCGGAAATTACTTATATGCGAGGCCTCTGTATGCTTGGTGTTATCGGCATTCATGTAGGATCTTATGCATTGCAAAATCCTTTTGTAAATTTAGAACTCATCAGCGTGTTAGAAATTCTTTCTCGCTTTGGGGTGCCTGCGTTTTTTTTCCTCTCTGCATTTGGGTTGTTTTATCATACCTCGGTAGAGGGACCATTCTCATATAAGGAATTTATGCACCGCCGCATTCAGGTGGTGCTATTTCCATATATTACGTGGTCCATCTTTTACTTGCTCTATACGGGCTTGACGGCACACAACCTCGGCAATTTACATCCGGGTCCATTGGCGATAAATCTACTCTTTGGTACCTCTATGTATCATTTGTATTTTATGGTTATTTTGCTATGGTTCTACGTGATGATGCCGTTATGGCGGGCAATGGTGAAAGTCATCCTCAAACGACCTGTGCTCTGGATGGTGTTATTATTTGTTGTCCAAGTCGCTATTGATTATGTATCATCGTATATGCTTGGCCGTTGGGTAACGGAAAATCTAAGTAATCAGCCGGTTCTTAAATATCTTTTCGATATGCGGCTCAACTATTGGGTAATTCATTATGTGTGGATTTTTCTTTTAGGTGCCGTATGTGCTGAACGGTATGAGACGGTCTGTGAATACATGTGGCGCTATCGTTATCTTTTAGGCGCTAGTGCGGTAGGATCTGTATTATTGATGCTTGGATCCTATTACTATGTCATGGACGTATGGCATTACACGGTGCTAGAAGCAATTTATACGGTACATCAAATGAGTCCGATGGGTGTTCTTTACACTGGTTTGGGAACGATGTTTAGTTTCTTCCTATTCCAAACGCTACCTATGAATGTGACTATGGAATCCATTTGGTCTGAGATAGGGGATAAGTCCTATGGTATTTATTTAACACATCCGTTCTGGCTGTTAATCATATCTGCTGTGATGGCTAAATACAATCTCTTGTACACGGTGGTCAATGTTCTCGTTATGTATGCTATGGCGTTGGCATTATCCTATTTGACTACGGTAGGTTTCAATTACTTACCTAAACCTATTCGTAAATTTGTATTGGGGCACTAGTATGGGATGAAAACTCTTGTTTTCTGAGAGTCTTAATTGGTATTAGTACTTTCATGCCGTTCATAGTGCTAACTAGTTCTGCATCCTTAATTTAGAGTTAGAATAATATAAATACAATTCATCCGCTAGGATATAGTTTTTAACTATGGTATCCTAGCGGATTTTTTTATATCTAATTAGTATCTTTCACAAAGTAAAGTGTGAAAATTTGAAAGTAATTGTGTTATAATAAGTCCATGATGATTACCACTTGATAGAGTAACGAAAAGAAAAAGAGGTGCTCCTATGCAAGAATTAACATATTTTAACGGTGAATTCGTTGAACCAGGTGCCAAAGTTATCAGTATTGATGACCGTGGCTATTTGTTTGGTGACTCTGTATATGAAGTTGTTCGCGTCGTAAAAGGCCGTTGCTTTGCATTGTCTTACCACCAAGATCGTTTATATCGCTCTATGCGTGAAATGGATATCCCTGTAAAAATGACCCCTGATGATTTGACAGAGTTGCACGAAATTTTAATCGAGCAAAGTGAGATCAAAGAGGGCTATATTTATTTACAAATCTCCCGTGGTGTAGCACCGCGTCGTCATGCTTATGATCGTTCCAAATTAGAACCGCAAATGCTCATGTCTATCCGTACCTTGGATTTAGATGAAGTTAATAAATTGGGTGAAGGTGTAAAAGCTATTGCATTGCCTGATGAACGTTGGGACAAAGTGGATATTAAGACTACAAACTTGATTCCGAATATCTTGGCACAAACAAAAGCGGAAAAGAAATTTGCGTATACAGCAATGCTATTCCGCGATGGTATTTGCACAGAAGGTGCAACATCTAATGTATTTGCTGTTAAAGATGGTATCTTGTATACTCATCCAGCAGATAATCACATCTTGAAGGGTATTACCCGTCAAATGATTGTGACTCGCGTTGCACCATCTCTAGGTATCACTCTTATCGAAAAAGAATTTGATCGCACCTTTGTTGATGAGGCGGACGAACTATTCTTCACCGATACAATTGGTGGTGTAATCCCTATTATTAAGTTAGACAAAAATCCAGTTTCTGGTAGTAAGCCAGGACATGTGACACTTCGTCTACGAGAAGCATTAGAAAAATTGATGGAAGAAGGTTTACCTTAATAGGTAAACTACTTTCACTAAATGGTAAAAACTTTTACCTTAAGAAAGGAAATTATTTTGATACAATTAGAACACATTAGTAAAGTCTATGAAGGCGCTACTCGTGTGGAAGCGTTGAAGGATATTAGCCTCAGTGTAAAAGAAGGCGAAATCTTTGGCATTATCGGACAATCTGGTGCCGGTAAATCCACCTTGATTCGTTGCATCAATATGCTCGAAGCACCTACATCTGGCTCTGTTATCGTAAATGGTACAGACTTAACCACACTTAGCAAATCCGCTTTGCGTAAAGCACGCAAAAATATTGGTATGATTTTTCAACATTTTAACCTCTTGTCCTCTCGCACAGTGTATGACAATGTAGCATTTCCATTGGAATTACAAGGAATGAGCAAGGCTGAAATTAAGGAGCGCATTGAGCCAATCCTTGATATCGTAGGCCTTACTGAGCGTATGAATAACTATCCATCTCAATTGTCTGGTGGTCAAAAGCAACGTGTTGGTATAGCTCGTGCATTGGCGTCTAATCCAAAGGTTCTCCTTTGTGACGAAGCTACATCTGCCCTTGATCCTCAGACAACAGATTCCATTTTGAAATTGCTGAAAGATATCAACGAAAAGATGGGGCTTACTATTGTTCTCATTACACATGAGATGCATGTTATTCGTGAAATTTGTGACCGTGTAGCGGTTATTGAAGGTGGTATCATCCTGGAAGAAGGTAGTACTATTGAAGTATTCACACACCCTCGCGAAAATACGACAAAAGAGTTTATTAGCTCAGTAGTGAGTGATAACTTACCTCCAGAAGCATTGGAACACTTGGAATTGCATGATCAATGGATTGCAGGGACAGCACCATTAGTACGCCTCAAGTTTACAGGCCAAGCAACAGATGAGCCTGTAGTAGCAGGCCTTGTAAGACGCTTTAATTTAGATGTAAGCATTCTTTTTGGCGGTATCGATTACATCCAAAATACGAGCGTTGGTCGCCTCATCGTTATCTTGAATGGTGACCCTGAAAATGCACAAGAAGGTTTGGACTACATCAAAACTTTACCAATTGAAAGCGAGGTGATCGGTTATGTCAGAGCAAATCATTAATCTACTCATAACTGGTACCCTTGATACATTACAAATGACGATTATTTCTACGGTAATGGCAATGTTACTGGGGATTCCTCTTGGTGTTGTTTTGGTTGTTACTTCTAAAGGACATATATTGGAAAACGTAGCACTAAATAAAGTGTTAGGTGCAATTGTGAATGCCACTCGTTCCGTACCTTTCATCATCTTGATGGTTGCCATCATTCCATTTACTCGCATGGTAGTAGGTACATCCATCGGTACAACTGCAGCATGTGTGCCGTTGACAATTGCGGCGATTCCATTCTTGGCGCGCCTTGTAGAAACGTCTATTAAGGATATTAATTTTGGTGTTATCGAAGCGGCTCAATCTATGGGGGCAAGCCCATTACAAATCATTTGGAAAGTATTATTACCAGAAGCATTGCCAACAATTATTGACAATGTGACGGTGCTTATTGTTAACCTCATCGGTTACTCTGCGATGGCAGGTGCTATTGGCGGTGGTGGCCTCGGGGATATTGCAATCCGATATGGTTACCAACGTTTCCAAGCTGATATTATGATCGCTACAATCATCATCTTGATTGTATTGGTACAAGTTGTACAAATGATTGGTGATGCTTGGTCTAAAGCGATGAATAAGAAGTAGGAGGATCCTATGAGCATCAATGAAAAATTGAGAAGTCAACAAAATGACGAATTGTTCACCGCCATTTTAACGCTTGAAAATACAGAGGAATGCTATGCATTTTTTGAAGATATCTGTACGATTAACGAATTAAAAGCATTATCTCAACGCTTACAAGTAGCAAAAATGCTCCGTGCAGGGGACAGCTATGAGAAAATCGTAGAAGAAACAGGTGCGAGTACGGCTACAATTAGTCGTGTAAAGCGCTGTTTAGTATATGGCGCGGATGGTTATACATTGGCTCTCGATCGTCTAGGCGCAAAATAAAATAAACTAGCATGACAACGGTGGCCTTTGGCGACCGTTGATGTGCTATCTGTAGGAGGTTTATTATGGAGTGGCTCATTGCGGTAACAGGGTTACCATTTGATATCCTTATCCTCATTTTACTTGCCGTAGCTGGCGCGTTTGCTGGCTTTGTAGACTCCATTGTGGGCGGCGGTGGACTCATTTCTGTACCTGCTATGTTACTAACAAATCTTCCGCCTAGTATGGCTCTGGGCAGTAATAAATTATCTAGTATATTTGGAGCTGGTAGTGCATCTATTACGTTTTTGAGAAATCACATGGTTGATTCTTCCCTAGTACGCAAGTTATTGCCTTTTACATTTGTGGGATCCATGATTGGTACATTGGCGGTTGTTTCTTTACCTCCACTGTATGTAAAGCCTATTATCATCATATTGCTTGTTTGTGTAACACTCTTTGTAGTGTTCAAAAAAGACTGGGGTGAAATCAATCGTACATCTCAGGTGGCAGGAAAAGCACTATGTATTTGTATGGCTTTTGCTCTTGGTATCGGTATATATGATGGCTTTATAGGACCTGGTACAGGTACATTTTTGATTATGGGTTTTATCTTTACCGGTTTTGATTTCTTGCATGCTTCTGCTAATGCAAAAGTATTGAATTTTACTAGTAATTTGGCGTCTTTATTGGTATTTTTATATTTAGGGCACGTCAATATTATGTATGGTCTGGCTGCAGGAGCAGGTCAAATTATTGGTGCTTTTGTAGGATCGCACCTCGCCATTGCAAAAGGCTCATCTTTGGTGCGAGTTGTATTCTTGTCGGTAACGACAGTCATGTTGTTGAAATTAGTTTATGACTATATTTCAACTTTATAGGAGGGCAAGGTATGCCTCATAAAAGTGATGTACAAGTGGCATTGATCAGTGGTGGTACATCGGGTATTGGTTTTGCTACGGCAAAGCTTTTACTCAAAGAAGGTTGGTGCGTAGTCATCAACGGTCGTAATGAAAAAGCTGGTCAAAAGGCTAAAACTAAGTTGCGCCGTTATTCCTCTAAGGTACAATATATTCCAGGCGACGTATCTAAAATTGAGGATTGTCAGCGTATTGTAAAAGGAACAGTAGAATTGTTTGGTGGAGTGTCTGCTCTTGTAACGGCTGCAGGCTACTATGAAGAAGAGTTGCTGTCCGATGTTACAGAAGCTGCTTTTGATGAAATGTTTGGAACCAATGTAAAAGGTACTGTGTTCTTATGCCAAGCGGCACTTCCGTACTTACGGTCCGCAAAGGGCAGTATCGTAACGATAGCTAGTGATGCAGGTTTACAAGGCAATGTAGCGTGTTCTGTATATGGCGCATCAAAAGGGGCTGTAGTGAGCTTTACGAAATCTCTATCCCTAGAAATGGCTCCTCACGGCGTACGTGTAAACTGCGTATGCCCTGGTGATGTAGATACATCGTTGGTGGATAAACAGATTGCTAATGCTCATCAAGATGCGGCGGCAGCAAAGGCTGAAATGGGCCAACATTATCCACTAGGCCGCATTGCTAAGCCTCATGAAATTGGCGAAGTAATTGTATTTTTATTGAGCAGTAAGGCATCTTTTGTGACGGGCGCAGCCTGGACTATTGATGGCGGGCTCACAAGTTGGTAATATAGAAAATATTAGAAGTTTTTTTATTTTTTAAATATATAGATAATTAGAAAAATTCATTTCACTTCTACCAATAGAATGGTATAATAATACTAATAATATGACCTATAGTTGGTTAACAACAAAGGAGAATAATTATGGCAGAATATAATGGCGTAACACTTGAGCCACTTATGGATGGGTCTCAAGATCGTGACTATCAAGTTGAACAATTTATCTTCTGGGGTGCAGGTCGTGCAGCAGCATTGGCATTATCCCCTAAATTCAGCAGTGTTGCTTTGTGCGCCAATGCTACGTACATGGTAACTCGCATTGCTCATCTTTATGATGTAGAATTGCAAGCGGGTGCTGTGGTTGGTTTAGTAGGTGGTCTCAGCACAGCTGTAGCTACAGCGGCAGTATCCCTTCTTATTCCTCTTAAAGCTGTTCGCGTTCCTGTAACTATCGGCTTGACTTATGCTATTGGTAAAATTGCAAATATTTGGATTCAAGATGGTATGCCTTCTGATATCGAACGTTATAAACCAATGGTTGCCGAATTCCTTGAAAATGGCAAAGCTATTGCTTCTGAAATCGTTCGTGATGCAGGTGCTAGCATTCCTTTCACACAAGGCCAACGCGATGTATGGGCAGGTATTGCTAACGAAACAGGTCTTGCTAAAGAATCTTTGAAACAAGTTTACGAAGAAAAAGTAACACCAGCTATCAATAAATGGAATAGTGAAACAAAATACCAACTTCATGACAATGCAGCAGAAGTAGTCGCAAAAGTATCTGATGTGGCTAAAGAAAAAATTGATTCTGCTAAAGAAGGCATTGAAGTAGCTAAAGAATTAGCTAAAGGTGGCGTAGAAGTGGCTAAAGCTTCTGCACAAGTAGCAGTAGAAACTGCTAAAACTAAAGCTACTGATGTTGTAGAAACAGCTAAAGACGTTGCTACAAACACTGTTAATACTGCGAAAGACAAAATTGACGGTTTGCGTAAATAAGCGCTGAAGGATTATTATTACTATGAATCCAATTAAAATTATTAAATATGGTAAGTATTTTAGCGAATCAAGATTTTTAGGCTTTCTTGGTCGATATGGTAAGAAGCTTGCCTTTGTACAACAAGCGGTAACCTTATTCCTCTGCTTACGAGACAAGGATACTCCAAAATATGTAAAAGCAGTCATTGCAGGTGCCTTAGGGTATCTTGTATTGCCTGTTGATGTTGTACCGGATACGATTGCCGTATTAGGTTGGTTAGATGATGTGGCGGTACTCGGAATAGCATGTAAGATTGCGAATCGTTATATCAAAACGAGCCATCAAGAAGGGGCAAAAAAATTCTTCCCATTTGGTAGCAGTCGCTAACTTTTACCATTTAAGGCAGTTTGATCCATCGTGATTGAGCTGCCTTTATTTATTTGACACCCTAAAGTAATAGATATACAATGAAAATTGTATACTATTTAAAAAGGACAGAATTTATGCATATTGCTTCAGTAAATGTACGATTTTATGAAACCGATATGATGGGGATTGCACATCATAGTAATCATTTTAGATGGTTTGAAATGGCGCGCATTGAATTTCTTCGTAAAATCGGTGTAACTTTGTGGGATATGATGAATGAGGATATTGTTTTTCCCATCATGAATGTATCCTGCAATTATAAAGAACCTGCGAATTTCGATGATGAACTTCACATCGAAACGTATTTGGTTAAGATGACGCGGGCTCAAATGGTATTCCGCTATCGTATGCGCCGTGCTAGTGATGGTGCGTTGCTTGCTACGGGGGAAACTAAGAACGCTTTTATGTCAAAATCAACAGGAAAGATTGTGCGATTAGAAGATTCTTTTTATCTGCCTATGTTAGCAGCTGTTGAGGAGATGCCTCATGAGTAATGTACAACAATTGCCTATCGGCGTATTTGACTCCGGTGTAGGCGGACTATCTGTGTTAAAAGTATTACAAGAACAATTCCCTAACGAGAATTTCATCTATATCGGTGATAATGCGAATAATCCCGTAGGTAATCGTAGTGATGATGAAATCACTTACTTAGCATGTCGTATTGCTGAGACTCTTGAAAAGCAGCCTGTTAAATTGATGGTGATTGCTTGCAATACTTTTACCGTTGTTGCCCTTGATGCGGTACGTGAACTTGTATCTGTGCCAGTTATAGGTGTATCACAAGGTGTGAAAACAGCTATTAATGAAAGCAAGAGCAAGACTATCGGTATTATGGCGACTGTGGCCACTGTAAATAGCCATATTCATAAGCATGTGGCTTTGGAAGTTGATCACGAAGTACTCGTTTGGGAACAACCTTGTCCTGAATTGGCTGGTCTTATCGAACAAGGTCATTTAGATGACTATTTTGTTCGTGAAGTGTGCAAGGATTATTTAGAACCTTTGTTATCTCGAGAGATTGAGGTAGTCGTTTTGGGCTGTACTCATTTTCCATTTGTACAACCTTTATTAGAGGAATTAACCTTAGGTCGCATACAGTTTATTGATCCTGCTTTTGAAACAAGTGAATTGGTTAGTGGCAGATTAGAGAGTGAAAATCTTTTTAATCCTCAAGAAAAGGCAGGTACTGTGACATTGTATTTTACAAAGGATACTGAACTTGGTGATATACTAAGTGCATCCTTCCTTGATACAAGCTGTCGTACCATTGAACATATTACATTATAAAGGAGATGCCCTATGTGGTTTTATAACATCCTCAGTGCAGTAATAGCTATTATTGTGGCTGTTGCAGCTCTGTATTTATTATTCCGTCTGTTCGTGTTGAAACAAGGTAATGAAAATATCGTTTTATTATCAAAACGGGCAACGAACTTCCAAGTATCTGATCGTAATTTTGAGTCCATTACCTTTTTCTGCGACATACCATTTGTCAATAAAGGTCGTCAATTGGGTACTATTATGGACTTATTTCCACGTCCATTATTGCCAGAAGAACATTTTGATGCAGTTAAAGTAAATGCTTGGGCTATGGACATTAATCGTCCACGTCAAGATGGATATTTTGAAGCTATAATTATCAAACCACGCAAAGGTGGCACAATTCGTGTATATATTACATTGACAGGTAAAACTGGCAATATTCGTGAAGATATTAAGGGCTTCCCTTATATGGACATCGACATTTACTACCAAATTGTAGGTCGGACAGACTACCATATCGATAAACAGCGTATTCGTTTGACTGCTGAAGAAGTACAAGCAGCAATGGTTCAATAAGGAGGCATAACAATGGCAGAATTAGAGTTAGTATGTGTGCCAACACGTATTCTTACAGATAATGATGACATCGTTGATGCTATCGTTGAATTTGGCGGTCATAATATTGGGCCTGAAGATATCGTATGCGTTGCTGAATCTGTAGTAGCTATTACACAAGGTCGTTTTACACGTCCTGAAGAGCTAAATGTATGCTGGCAAGCTCGTTTAATCAATCGTTTTATCCATCCAGATGGCTCTATGGCATCTATTTATGGGATGCAATCCGCTATGAATTTGGATGGTAAATGGAAAGTATTAGGCGCTTTTATTTTAGGTGCTATTGCTAAAATTTTCCGTAAACCTGGTGTATTCTATGCAATTGCTCGTGCTGCATCCTTAACAGATGATGTAACAGGGACTATGCCTCCATTTGATAAGCACATTGTATTTGGACCAAAAGATCCAGATAAAGTGGCTGAGAAAATTGTATCTCGCACAGGTTGTTACGGTGCCGTTGTAGCTGACGTTAATGACTTGAAACGTTCTGCTATTCTAGGCACAAGTCGCGGCATTGATGCTAAAAAAATTGCACAATTGTTGATCGATAATCCATTTGGTAATGATAGCCAAATGACTCCGATTGTTATCATCAAAAATTACGCATCTGTATCTGGTAAATAACAGAAGGCTGTACTCATCACATAGAGATGGGTGCAGCTTTTTTATATAATGAGCCTGAATATGGAGTATACACAGGTTTGAATAGGGATTGTACGTTAGTTCAAATAGAGATTATATGCTAGCTCAAATGGATTTTGCTTTACTCTGTTTTGAGTTTGTATGGAGCCCCTATTAATATTAATAAGGAGGTCATATGTTATTAGGTTTAGACGTAGGTGGTACTTTCACCGATGCGGTTATCATTGATGGTCATCGTGTGATTGCATCTGCTAAAAAGCGGACCACAAAAGATAATTTAATGCATGGTATTGGCGAGGCTCTTGATGCAGTTCTTCAAAACTGTGATACCTCGCTTATAAATCAAGTTACCTTGTCTACTACAGTTGTGACTAATACCATTGTAGAAGGAAAGGAGCAGTCTGTAGACCTTTATGTAGTAACAGGACCTGGGCGAAACGTTGATGATATTTTTCCTGTGAGTCCTATATATCTTCAAGGTTATACAGATCATAGAGGTATCGTTGTAGAGCGAACGCCTTCTAAAGAGGTGCATGATATATCCCATATGGTTCAATCTCGAAGTGGTACTGATTTGGCGGCTATATCTGCGAAATTTGGAGTTCGTAATCCACAAGAAGAACTATCTATAGGAGAGGAGTTGAAAGATACATATGCTACGATTTCTAATGGCAGTTTGTTAAGCGGTTCTTTAAATTTCCCTCGTCGTACGATTAGCGCTTATTTTAATAGTGCCGTAACACCCGTATTTACGGTGTTCAAGAAAAATGTCGAAGAGGCCCTTAATATACGTCATATCACGGCACCGCTTCATATTTTGAAGGCCGATGGTGGTTCTCTACCTATGGAGCATATGTTGAGCCGTCCTGTAGAGACGGCCTTTACGGGCCCTGCTGCTACCGTTCTTGGACTGTCTGCCCTCAGTTCTATTGGAAAGGAGCATACAGTCGCTTTAGATATTGGTGGTACCACAACAGATATCTCTCTTTGGAAATATGGTAAACCGTTGATGACAAAAAGTGGAGTCTCCATACGTGAATATCCAAGTGCGGTGAGATCCTTTGCCGTTACTTCCGTCGGTATTGGTGGGGAATCCGTAGTTCGTCTTAAAGACGGAGACCTTACGGTAGGTCCTGAACGAGTGGGACCATCGGTGGCTCTTGGTGGTGTGGAACCTACATTAGGGGACGCACTCATCGTGCTTGGTCATGCAAACTATGGTGACTCTGAGTTGGCAACTCAGGTTTTACAAGCTTTGGCGGATACTTTACAGGCTACTATGAACCGTGAGGATAAACAAGTTGTCAATCATTCTCTAGCTAGCATTAAAACTGTAACTGATATGGCACAGCTCGTTGTAGACAAGGCGTTACACACAATTCAGCATGGCATTAACGATGTCGTAAAGGCTGAGAATAAGCGTCCTATTTATGTGGTAGCAGATATTGTAAATCCTGATGTGTTTGTGCCTGAACATATCGTTGTGGTAGGGGGCACAGCGCCAAGCTTAGGTCCGAGTATCGGAAATTATCTAGAGTTACCTGTTACGATTCCTGAGAATGCTGCCGTAGCAAATGCTATAGGCGCTGCACTAGCTTTATCTACCATCGAACTCACTGTTCATGTAGACACAAAACGTCGGTTGCTAGTCATTCCTGAATTAGGTGTTAAACGACAAAACTGTACTTTGAAACGAGCGGAACAAGTTGTGGAACGAGCAAAAGAAACTCTTAGTGAAGAGGCGATACGTTTAGGTTTAGATACGGCGCAAGAGATAGAGGTCATTAGCATTGAGGATTTCCCTGTAGTAGAGGGCTGGCAATCTATGGAGCGTTTAATTACTGTGAAAGTACAACTGGCGGCGGGGGTGAAACACTATGTGGAATAAAGGACTATCCTATCGAGAGCGTCATGGTATTCTAAATATGGATGTTAAACAGGATGAAGCTACGAGCTCTACTATTGATAAAGTTAAATATCATCACAGTTTAGGTCTTGTCTTTTTCCCTGCTTTTGACTGGAAAATTTCTGAAATACATCCTGAACGACAAGAGCGTTTACTCTATACTCGAGATCAAATCGTAGAGGAAGGTTTATTAGATATACCCAATATTAGAGAATATAATCCAATAGTAGCGGATTGGGATACAATAGAGCGAGTTCACGTTGGTGCTCCAGATTTAGAGTCTTGGGTGACTGAAGCCCATCGTGTATCTGCTGGAGGTGCTATTGCGGCAGCTGATGCAGTCATACGTGGTGAAGTAGACCGTGCTTTTGCGTTAGTAAGACCACCAGGTCACCACGCAATGGCTATGGTTCATGGTATTCGCGGCTTCTGTACAATTAATATTGAAGCCGTTATGATCCAACACATGCGCCAAACCTATGGAATCAAACGTGTTGCCGTAGTAGATACCGATGTACATCACGGTGATGGCACTCAAGATGTGTTTTACCACGATCCAGATACCTTATACATTAGCTTTCACCAAGATGGACGAACCCTTTATCCAGGAACAGGTTTTATGGATGAATTTGGAGGTCCTCAGGCTATCGGTGGTAATATAGATATTCCGCTGCCTCCAGGCACAGGTGACGAAGGCTTGATGAAGGTCATGCGCGAACTGGTATTGCCTATTCTTGAAGAGTTTAATCCAGATATCGTCATTAACTCGGCAGGACAAGATAATCACTTTAGTGATCCGTTGGCCAATATGCAGGTAACCGCAAAGGGCTATGCAGAACTAGTCGATTTGTTACAAGCAGATATAGCTGTACTTGAAGGAGGCTATTCCGTACAAGAAGCGTTGCCATATGTAAATACGGGTATTATTTTATCCATGGCAGGTCTTGATTACAACAAAGTCGTAGAACCTGCCTTTGATTCTGTTAAATACAAACAGAGTCAAAATGTAACTAGTTACATAGATGATTTAATCGCTAAGTGGAAGATACAATGGGCTAACCGGCATAAGATGGCCGAAAACGAGCGCGTAGGTGCAAGGGATGTTTGGTCTAATCGTTACAATGTGTACTACGATGAAACGGGTGTACAAGAGGAGCGACTTGAAAAGGTGCGCATGTATGAAAACAAAGTAGGCTGGCATAGCGTACTTTCACGAGGACAATATGGACCGTATGGACCGCAAAGTGTATATGCTATGTTCATTCCTTGGCAAGCAGATAGAGGGACGCGTCAAGATGCTATTGTAGAAGCAAAACGAGCCAAAGCAGAAGGGGGAGCTAGCCGTTATGTTGTAGTAGATCCACTCGGCAGCGGCCAATATGAACTATAATGTTAATCTCCGTAAATGATAACGCGAGTTATCATGTTAGAATCGCGAATTACAATATAATTCGTAATGCTAAAAAAAAGTAAAATTGTGATATAATATAAGAAATAACGCCCCTTTGTGTAAGGGGCGTTCTAATATTTCCTTTTAGAATGGTGAGGTTCCTATGCGCAGCGATAATAGAACAGCCGGTCAATTGCGACCTATTAAAATAACACGGAATTTTACAGAGTATGCAGAAGGTTCTGTACTCATTGAGTGCGGTAAGACTAAGGTTATCTGTACGGCCACTGTTGAGGATTCTGTGCCACGCTGGCTAAAAGGTTCTGGACAAGGCTGGGTAACTGCGGAATATTCCTTATTGCCACGTTCTACGCAAACTCGCGTGAGTCGTGAGGCCTCTAAGGGGAAACAAACTGGTCGTACCGTAGAAATTCAACGTCTTATTGGCCGTGCTTTGCGCGCTGTCGTAGACCTTGAAGCGTTAGGCGAACGCTCTATTACTATCGACTGCGACGTTATCCAAGCGGATGGCGGTACGCGTACAGCATCCATTACGGGTGCTTTTGTAGCCCTCGTTGATGCGGTGGACTTCACCTTTGGCGGAGCAGGAAAATTCCCAATTACTGATTTTTGTGCAGCCATCTCTGTAGGTATTGGTCCAGAAGGTCCTATTACGGACCTTTGCTATGAAGAGGATAGTGCTGCTATCGTAGATATGAATGTAGTTCGTACAGGTTCTGGCAATATGGTTGAAGTACAAGGTACAGGTGAACACGGTACCTTTAACCGTGATGAACTCAATGTTTTACTTAATCTAGCAGAAGTTGCTACTGATGAGCTTATGGCAAAACAACGCGAAGCATTAGGTAGTACAGCAGATAAAGTTGGTAAGGTATATCCAACAGCGCCAGAGGTGTAATATGGAACAAATCGTACTTGCTACAGGCAATAAAGGAAAAATTCGTGAGTTTTCAGAGGCATTTTCTCATTTGTCTATCGATTGCGTACCTGTGAAAGAAGTGATTTCCGTTGAGGAACCAGAGGAAACTGGCACCACCTTCATGGAAAACGCTCTGTTAAAAGCTCGATACTACGCTAAGGCTACGAATCGACCTTGTTTAGCTGATGATTCGGGTCTTACTGTAGATGTTCTTGATGGGGCTCCAGGTGTATATTCTGCGCGTTATGCAGGTCATCATGGTGATGATAATGCAAATAATGAGAAATTAATTCGTGAACTACAAGGGAAAAGTGACCGTACAGGCCATTATGTATGCGCTTTAGCGCTTGTATATCCTGATGGCCGAGAAGTTACTGCGGAAGGCTATTGTGATGGACTCGTTCAAGATGAGCCAAAAGGGGAGAATGGTTTTGGATATGATCCATACTTCTATGTGCCTGAATTTGAAAAGACGATGGCAGAGCTTAGCATCGACGTAAAAGAAACGATTAGCCATCGTGGTCGAGCATTGCGTGAATTAATTGGTAAGCTTTGATATTTCTGAACTATATGGTATAGTTCATATAAATATGTAATATAATAGTATTAGAGATTTTATAAAATGAAACGAATTGGCATTTTAAGTGATACTCACGGGTATCTAGAGGATATCGACCTCATATTGGAGGCTACTGCCGATCAAAATATCGATATGTGGCTTCATGCTGGCGATTTTGGCGATGATGCACGCTATATGCAAGAGCATACTGATGTTCCTGTGTATGCGGTGCGTGGCAATAACGATCGTGTGCAACCGCTTGAACCACGAGAGCAATTGATTCCTCTTGAAGATACCTATATTTACATGACTCATGGTCATGAGGTATCATATTATAATCGAATACAAAAACTGATTGAGTTAGGAACTGACATGGGTGCACGACTGATAGTGTCCGGTCATAGCCATCATCATGGTGAGGTTCGTGCCCGTGATGCGGTATTTGTAAATCCTGGCAGTATTTCTTTGGCTCGTGATCGCTCCGGTGGTACCTTTGCCATTGTTACCTACGATAATGGACAGTTTGATGTAGAGTTTGTGTACAAACAAGATATTGTTTAGTTATATGGTGAAAGCTTCGTTTGCGAAACTTTCAAAAGGAATAGTAAGTCTATGCATGGAAAGGGTTATGACATATCATGGATACACCAGTTAAAGCAAAGCCTAAAATGAAATTATATGGTTTTAATAATCTCACCAAGACATTGAGTTTTAATATTTATGATATTTGTTATACTCGTACGGAAGAAGAGAAAAAACAATACATTCAGTACATTGATGAAGTATACAATGCGAATCGTTTAACAGCTATTTTGACGGAAGTAAGTCGTATTATCGGTGCTAACATCCTTAACGTAGCGAAACAAGATTACGATCCACAAGGCGCGTCTGTTACGATTTTGATTTCTGAAGAGGAAATTGAAAAAGAAGATGTAGTTATGCATCTAGACAAATCTCACCTTACTGTACATACGTACCCTGAAAGCCATCCTCATAAAGGGATTAGCACATTCCGTGCAGATATTGAAGTATCTACGTGCGGTCAAATTTCTCCGCTAAATGCACTTAATTATTTAATTCAAAGTTTTGATTCTGATATTCTTACCTTAGATTATCATGTACGTGGCTTTACTCGTGATGTATCTGGTAAGAAAATTTATATCGATCATCGCATCAATTCTATTCAAAACTACATTAGTGCGAAAACTCGCAATATGTACAACATGATTGATGTAAATGTATATCAAGAAAATATTTTTCATACAAAGATGATGTTAAAAGAATTTGATTTAGATAATTATCTCTTTGGCATCACTGAGTCTGAGTTGAGCGATCGTGAAATCAAGCAAATTAAACATCAATTAAAACAAGAAATGATGGAAATCTTTTATGGACGCAATTTGCCATCTGTAAAAGCTTAAAGACAGCTTTTATGACATTGTTGTGACAGCTTTTAGCGTATAATATGAAGATAGACTTGAAGTAGATAAGCCTTATATGGTTTATCTACTTTTTTATAATTTACTTTATTGCTACTGGAGCTTAATCTTTATTACTACTGGATCTTAATGATAGTTATTTTTAAAAAGTTCAAAAAACTATATCGAAAAAACTTGAATTATTATATTGCATTATGTATAATACAATTAGTTAAAGGTATAAATTACCGACTCTAAAGAGTCCGAGTGTATCCACAAAGGAGAATAGTTATGGACGTACGTGAATTAGCTGTACAAAAGAAACGTGAATTAAAAGGTTTCCTTACTGTAGGAACAAAATATGAATTAAAAGACGCTCATGATTTATCTGTAGCTTACACACCAGGTGTAGCAGAACCATGTTTGCGTATTAAAGATAATGAAGCAGAATCCTTCGAATTAACTTGCCGTTCCAACATGGTTGCCGTTGTATCTGACGGTACTCGTGTACTTGGTCTTGGTGATATCGGTGCTGCAGCAGCATTGCCAGTAATGGAAGGTAAATCCTTATTGTTCAAAAAATTTGGTGATGTAGACTGCATTCCATTGGTTGTAGATACAAAAGATGCTGATACATTGATCAATACAGTAAAATTATTGCAAAAAAACTTTGCTGGTATTAATTTAGAAGATATTTCCTCTCCTAAATGCTATGAAGTTGAAAATCGTTTGAAAGCAGAGTTAGAAATCCCTGTATTCCACGATGACCAACACGGTACTGCTATTGCATGCTTAGCTGGTGTAAAAGGTGCTCTTCGTTTGGTTAAAAAGGATTTAGCTACTGCTAAAATCGTTGTAAACGGTGCTGGTGCGGCGGGTGCTAATATTGCTCGCTTATTATACCTTGCAGGTGCTCGTGATATCACATTGTTGGTATCCTCTGGCGTATTGCATAAAGACTACAAACGTCTTGACTCTTTACAAGCTGAATTAATCGATTTACTTAAACTTGAAGAAAAACATGGCAACTTGGCTGAAAATGCTAAAGGCGCCGATATTCTTCTTGGTGTATCTGCAGCAGGTGCTTTCACAAAAGAAATTTTGGAAAACTTGGCTGACGATGCAATCGTATTTGCAATGGCTAACCCTAACCCAGAAGCTACATATGCTGATATGAAAGCTGCTGGTATCCGCGTTGCTGGTACAGGTCGTTCCGACGCTCCTAACCAAATTAACAACGTAGCAGTATTCCCTGGCGTATTCCGCGGCGCTATCGACGTTCGTGCGGCTCAAATCACTGACGAAATGAAATTAGCTGCTGCTGACGCTTTGGCTCACTTGATTCCTGATAGCGAATTGAACGAAGAAAACGTAATGCCATCCGTATTCGATCCTCGTGTAGCTCCAGCTGTTGCTAAAGCAGTTGCTGAAGTTGCTGTAAAACAAGGTATCGCAAAAAATCCTCAAGTAGTAGAGGATGGTAGCTACGAAGGTTAATCTATTTGCTTTACTAGCATTTTAAAATCTTATATAACTATAGAACAATACAACATGCACCTCGAAAGGGGTGTATGTTTTTATATATTTGCTTAAGTTATACTTAACCTTAACCTATAACTATTTGGTTGATTGATCTATGTATTAAAATGGTATAGAGGGCGTACTTGGTAAAGAGGTAAGGATAGATATATATTATTGTATAAGTTTAAAAAAGTTAATGAAGTTGTAAAAAAGTACTTGTCACTAGTTTCTATCAATGATATAATAATTTTCGTTGCAGAGCGATACTCGAGAGAGTAAGAACTCAGCAAGAGTAGTGGTTGACATCAACTACCGGGTTTGCTATAATAGCAAAGTAATTAATGACGGGGCATAGCGCAGTTTGGTAGCGCACCTGGCTTGGGACCAGGGGGTCGCAGGTTCGAATCCTGCTGCTCCGACCATTTTTATTTGCGGGTGTAGCTCAATGGTAGAGCCCCAGCCTTCCAAGCTGGTCGCGAGGGTTCGATTCCCTTCACCCGCTCCATTTTTTTTTGCCTTTTTTAGGGTATACTAAGATAGGGCGTAGTTGACGATACATAGTACATAATTTATACTATAATAGATAATTATATAGGTAATCCATATGGTTCAGTAGCTCAGTTGGATAGAGCAACGGCCTTCTAAGCCGTGGGTCGGGGGTTCGAATCCCTCCTGGATCACCAAAGAAACGTAATAGCCGTAAGGGTTTTAGCCCTTACGGCTATTTTTTTATTACCCTAAAAGAAATGCAAGGATATGGTACAAGTATAGTTTTTTATACTTGCATTATCCTTGCATCAGGTGTAAAGGTTTGACACATAATTGAAGGTTTGCTCTTCATCTTGTATCGCATGAGCATATACTTTAATTATCATTGCGGTGGTACCATGACCAGCTAATTTTGCAATTTCAGTATAAGGTACGTTGTGCTGAACTAGGTTTGAGATGAACGTATGTCGAGCTACATGGCTTGACAGATACTTTTCAATACCTAACTTTTTACCAACCTTAGTAAAATAGCGTTTACTAAAGTTATGCTTGTCAATAGGACGTAATCCCGTTTCATTTTCGGCTACCCATAGACTACCTTTAGACGTTGCTCGTGCACGTTTTAGTACCGAGATAGTATAAGAATCACTAATCGGGATTATACGCTTGCTCGAGTGTGTTTTAGGCTCTTTTCGATTCATGCCGTATTGGGTTTCACCCCATGAAGAATTAACATGAACCTTAGCTTTACACTCATCAATTATCTCGATTTCATCCCATTGTAGAGCTTGTAACTCCCCAATTCGTAAACCACATTGGAATAGCAATAGCATACAATGTTCCAAATGGTGGCCTTTATAATAGTTCAAGAAACATTGTGTTTCACTGACGGTAAGGGCCTTTTTTGGATGTTTAGGTGCTGTTGAGACTGGTTTAACCAACGAATCATAAAAATTTGTTGGAATTAAATCTAGGCTATACAGTTTCTTTAAGGTTAAACTCAGTACAATAAATGTTTTGCGAATATTTGTAGTATATTGGTCAACAAACTGTTGCAGTGAGGCCTTAGAAAGCTCGGAAATAGGAGTGTTACCAAAGAAAGGTTTGATTCTATTTTCCGTTATATCTAGATATAATTTCCGTGTTGCTTCAGCATACGTTGCTTTTGTAAAGTAATTAATACAAAAGTCATAATAGCTCTGATTGGCACCAGTTGGCACTTTTTTCCTCGATGATTGTTGTATCTGACCGACTTCGATAAAGTAGTACTTATACACCCCATTATCACGATCTACAATCATTCGTTTTCGCTCAGCTTCGGCTTCTTCCTTAGAGGTGAAACCTTTGGAGCGGAATTTTATTATGCTACCCTGGTCATCACAATACAGTGGAAGATTACGTATATAATAATACGTTTTACCACTTCGTTGCGTTTCTTTTGAGATGATACCTTTACCTGATGGAATTTGGTACATAATGGACTCGTTTCTCTTGCCATCGGAGTACCTGTTCACAAAATCATTATAAAAGATACTATAGTTATTGGCAATGAAGGACTCACAATCGCTAAGTGTAAAGCAATAGCAATTACCAACCTTATTTTTAGGTAGTAAATACCCTTGATCACGTAAACGCTTTCGAAGTGTTTGCACTGATATATTTAAGAATTCGCTCAACTCTTGAATAGAGAGGGCTGCGGTGGTCGTATTTGAAGTTTTCATGGCCGGCACAGCCCTCCTTTCTAAACTATTAGTCTAATAACTATCAAATTAGTTATAGGAACATGTCCCTTTTTATTAGGTTATCCCATTCCATTAAATTAGGGCTTTGTTGGCTTAATTGCTCATAATTGGGAATGGCATAGAATTGGTTAATACTCAAGTCCCCTTGTGGGATGCAGAGTATAGCTTGTGGAAACAAGAAATTATATCGTCTCGTGTAGCGTTGTCGTGCATACGTATTAGCATCCGTCAATGTCATGAACCTTCTAGCTATGACATTGGTTAAACCTTTAGATTCTATAATTCCTTTTAGCGTGTACGAATTATCGGCAGTACCATATCCTTGGTCAGATATAATTGCCCATACACCTAGATTGTTATTTTCCATGAGCTCAGTACTAGTAGTGGCGTTTGCAGAACCACTAAATAGCATAGGTGCATTAGGTGCATAGTTAAGTTGTGTATTATGCTCACCTCTACATATATTTATGAACCACTGTTCCTTAGGAATATACAAGGATTGGTTATAATAGATTATTGAGGTCGCTAGTTGATTAGCTTCTTCTACAGTTTTTAACTGGCTAAAATATACTGCATGGTATTGTTCCATCCATTGTGTCATATAATCAAGAGAATGATGTACAACGTATGCAACAGGGCTTATTGCTGTATAGAAATTAATGTTATTTTGTGGTTCTTGTACTGGATAATTAATGTTGATATTCATATTCATATTACTCTTCCTCCATAGTTAATTTAGAATAGTTAGATAGTGGGATGCAGATGACATCCATTTTTTTAGTTCCTTTGGTCAGTTTTGTATATGGGCGGAGCTTTTTGCGGTCAGACCCACCATATCCTTTAGAGATGCCTTCATCTCGAAGCCGATTTGCAATAGTATCCATCGTATATTCCATGCGACGACCTAGCCGTTGGCAAGTTTTTTCAACATAAGCGAATGCCGGACTCGGTATTAGTATAAGATCTGTTTGATGTATAATACCAACGTATTGGTCTGGATTAGCCCAGTATGTGGCTTTATCAGGGGCATATGTAACTTCGTTAGCTGCTTCACCATTAGCCAATGTTCGAAGAAATAACGTTGTTGGTGTTGCATCGTTACATAACTCATTATTTGCAATAACTAAGCCCTTGATAGTATCGCACCATTGCTGATATAAAATATTGGCTTGCTCTTGACTGTGGTGGCTACACCATACGCCAAAATCAAGAATTATTTTGGCAAGAAGTGCTTGTACCTGATACATAGCATTAATTCGTGCATGCTGACTAATTCCATATACTGGCGATGTATTTTGAACCATACAGACTATGTCGTCATAATGCTCCTCAATATAACGGATAAATAGCACCATATATTCGTCTAATCTTGATGCCTTTAAATGCTGTTTAGCATGAGCTTTATCGTTTTGGAAATCAGTCAAAACCTGGTTGTTTACATCTTCCTGATTCATGAAGATTGGCAATAGTCGTAACTTACTAGACTGCTGTAATTCATTAGGATAGGATTCAGCAGTTATGATTGCGGTATGCATTTGTTGAGTACGCTCTAAGCGACTGCCTGCTTCACTAGACTTTGCCCTACCTTGACTCTCCGAGAGTGGACGAATGAACTTCTCGAATTTAGCTAGTAAAGTTTTGTCATTTGTTAGCTTGCAGTCATCAAATATTACCGTTTGATCTTTATAGTGGGTTGACACCAGTTCAATTGCACGGTCAGTATCATTAAATGATGCGTATGTCTCGTGATTAAATAGTAGGAAGAAAATTTTTGCTAGAGATGTTTTTCTACTACCCGTAGGAGCAATTAATGTCGGCACATACTGTATAGGATGAGAGCCCTCTTGGAATAACTTTCTTACAAAACCACTATGAGCATGTAAGAAGAGTGGTAAAACAACCTCGAATGGGGCGAGATTTAATAATTTGAGGCCATAATCGTACAGGTTGTATCTGTGATTTTGCTCAACATTTGGCAAAGTTAACAATGTGTCACCATCTTCATTCTGTCCAGGATGAAATTTTTTTGCTTCAAAGGCTTTTCCCCAGCCAGGATATTTATTTACTTTTGTGCTTTTCATAGCTGCCTTATCTTGTATATAACGTTCAGCTATATACTGTTTGAACAGCTCTTTAGCTTTTCCGCAATCAGCATTGAAGCTGATTTCGGGAAATCTCTTCTTGAGCACTGAATATAGAGTATCAAGCTGTTCTTTTGGGATGATGACATCTGCCTCTGAAATCGATGTTTTGACATGGATTACATAAAAGCTTTGACAACGATCTAAATCGTAAACCTCACGTTCCTCTGTAAATGAAAGCACACAATTTAGAATTTCATCCTTTGGTTCCTTCGTCACTTTATCAATTTGACAAATAACACCATCGTACTCAACAAAGCTTTTTAACCGATTATTGCAATGGCTAGTTTTGGTGTTTGCCGAGACCTGAAACTCGTTTACGTTGATTGCCGTTAAGACTACAGGGTATGTGGATACGTCTTGTGGTCTTAGTGCTGATTCATCATATTGATGATTAACACTCGATATATCTTTTTCCAGAAGTTGCTCAATATTTCCTGATGGGGAAATACTAGCATATGCACTAAAGGTAGATGCATTTATTGTAGAAATAAGAGGTGGAGAACCTTGTTCTTCTACTTTTGGTACCGCGGGGAGTGGTATATCTTCATAGGTAACACTACTCCTTGTTAATGGCTGAAAAGTTACTAATTCAGCAGTAGCGATGTTGCCCTTTTGTGGCTCATCACTGGGGGATAGAGGAAAATTTTTTTCCATTTTGTTTGCCTCCTTAAAATTATTTAATGTAGCAGCTGACTACACTAATAGTTTATAATTATTTGTGTTATACTAGTTGTATATGTAAAAAAATAAAAAATTAGCCATTTTTAAAATTAAAAATGGCTAATTAATAAGAAAATAATGTTTTTGTGGCTAGTTAAGGTTAGAAAAATAAAAAAATGAATAGAAATGACTTAGATGTTTTGAACAGAGATTTTCATAAGGTATTTTTTAAAAGTACCCCGTTGAGGGAAAATGGTACAGGTGGTTATGAAAGTTATATTTATGAAGATATTATAATTCGATTAATTGATCCTGAGTATATGTGTTTTTATAAGTATTTATTGTCGTTACATCAAAGAATAAGTGAATATAATCATGAGCAGAATATAAAAGTAGAACATAAGTTTTTGAATAATAATATATGGGAATTTTTATATGAAGAGTTAGACCGTTTACATGGCTTATGTTTATCCCAAGAACAAACAAGCTGTTTGAGTAATCCTTATGATTCTTTTATTATAAGAGCTGGATTAGAGCCTAGAGATTTTGATGCTATTAGGATACTTTTGGGTGTAATGCATATGAATGTAGCATCTAATTCTGTTTCGTTATATTCTGATTCTTTTTTTATAAAAGATGTAATCGACCATTATATTGCGTTGGCTATATTACGGCATATAGATTTAAATAATTCAGAAAATAATGAGTCTAAGGAGAGCAGTAGAAATCGAAGAACTAAAAAATGTACTTTTACGATGGCTTTTAATAAAATATATAAATTTAATAGGACAGTACTTTCAGAACCAGCTGCAACTTTTGTGGTTAAGGATTTTCCAAACATAGTTTCAGCATCAATAGATTCTCCAAATAATTCTTTATTGATACATAAAAAAATGCTGTTAAGTGATGCGAGCTTTGAAGTATTAGAAGGAAAAAATTATACAGGTCTTCAGGACTTAATCAAGAAGTCTCAAAAACTATATAAAAACCTACTGAAAAAAGAGGTTGAAGGGGAGTATGCTTTAAACGAAGCATTTTTATTAGAGCAACTTGATGAACAAACATGCTGTTTACCAATTGTATTGCTACATAAATGGCTTTATCAACAGAATGTATCCTATGAGATTCGGACCCTATTATCTTTAAATTATCATGAGCTTAATGCATCTTTATTTCTTTTCTTGATGCTATTATGTAACTTGCCACACTATATGGCTGTTTCCGTGCTAAAGCGGGTTAATGAGATGCCAACTCGTGGTTTATTTACTAATAAACCTTTTATAAATACAGAAGAGTTAATTGATTATGAAGAAGCTTTTTTGAATATAGAGTTATTAAATCAGGTGCTATTAGTATTTTTGTTTGATATTTTTCCGTTTATTGATCAAACTATAAAATCTATAGTTAGAAATTCTAATGATGATAGTCTTGAACGTTTTAAATTAGACTCGTATAATGTTTTATCAAGTTTAACTTATAATCAATATCGAGAAGAATTAAAAACCTTATATAATAAAACTGATATGTCTTCATATTATGATTGCGATATAGTGCAGTATTTAGATAGTTTTTTGCATAAGCCTCTTTCGCTTCAAATACAACAAAAGGAGGGGCTAGATATAGTGAAGGGCGATATGCAGTTTTCGGGCGTCGCTTTGTCTCAAGCTTCTAAAAGGGATAGCTTATATAATACTACGCATCAATGTATTTTAGATTTATTTATATATCTTTATAATGAATATAGAGTATACCTCCATAGGGAAAACACTTATAAGAGTGGACACTCTATATTTATAGAAGAAGATATGGTTCAGTCTAATCCACAATCCATTCCTTGGGCCTCTAAGGATACTAGGTGGAATAAAAAACTGGAGACCGAACGATTAACTGACTTGGTATATATTTGGATAAAGAACATGTATTCAATTGATTCATCGTATGTATGGGGACGTTCAGAGGATGAACGATTAGTTGATTTATTAAAAATACAGGAAAATGAATCTACGTTGTTTAGAGGATTAACTAAATACAGATATCATTATAATGATACTTTTGAACTTAGTGATCCGATGAAGAACGTAAAAAAAGTACTTACTAAATTCTTTAAGTGCATTTATGCTGTATTAAACTGTGGTGATATTGAAAGTATGCCTCTAAAAAAATTTGTATTACAGGATGAGCATCTTAAAATGCATATGAAAAATCCTATATTAGATACATTTAATAATGATACTTTTTGGTTATATTTACCATATCTTAATAATGAGAATATAAGCAAATTTCTTGAGTGTGTTGTAACTTGCGATAAGCATAGTTTAAGAAAATCATATTTAGCCTTATATGATATACTCGAACAGTTTTTATGGAATATTTCATTATATTTAGAAAAATGTAGTATAGAGAAAAAGGAGGCTACTATTCGTCTTAAAAAGGTGATACTAGACAAGATGATTTGTGAACCTATGGGGAATAGAAGATTATTTAAAGGTCGACCTAATCTTAGAATGCAATTGATTAAACCAGCTAAAAGAGATAATAACTAATATTTTCACACTGTATTTACCAAATTTACCATTTTTACCAATTTTTAAGATAGATTAGTACATATATTACATACCTTTATTTTTTGGTAAATTTGGTAAAAATGGATAAAAATTTTGTACATACAAATCTCTATCTTGCTTTCTGTCGTTTTTTATAAGGGAGATAAAATATAGATAAGCAAGATAGAACAACCTTAGAATAAGATTATAGTTTAGCTTCGTTATAAAAAACGACAGAGAGGCGGG
>NZ_CALLVP010000083.1 GCF_938010505.1 uncultured Veillonella sp.
TTTTTACTGACCCCCAGTTTAACTGGGGGTTTAGTCATGCCTATTCGGCGTACAAGTAAAAATTCTCCTCATTGGGTATCCAACAAGGAGGATTTTTACTAAGTGAAGGAGTGGAGTAATTTATGTCTAATTATGTAATAGCAAGTACTAAGAAATCAAACCTTGCGCTTCTAAGCGAGAGTTTGTCATAACAGGTTTTACAGATTCACGAGGCATGGGCCGCTTCCGATCAGACATACGGATAGCTTGACCTAAATGTTTCAAGAATAAATCTTGTACATATGGGTTTTCCCCAAGACCTTCATTCCAGATATCTACATTATAGCCTTCTTCAGCGAGTAAGGCATAAATGGAATCGGAGCGTTCACCGCCAAGGTAATCCATTAAATGAGTAGAACCAATAAGAGCCAATGGTACAACTAACAAATCTTTATGCCCCATACGATCCAAGAAAGTAAGCGCTTGTTTAAAAGTAGGGAAGCCATTTGTAGTAAATACTACTACGTTTGGTGCTGCGCCATACATCGCTTTTAATTGCAATGTACTAAACTCTAATTGATTTTGACCATTCGCCATGAGCACAACAGATTTATTAAGTGCTTTTGTATTAACGTGACGAACAATACTTTCTAATGTTGCTTCATAATCATCGGCATAATTTTTTACACCTAAAGAAGTAAGCAATGGTTTACCGATATTCACCTGGCTAAAACCATATTCATTGCTATGTAAAAACTTTAATGCTTGTTTGCGCATTTGTTGGTAACACTGATCTGCCACCAATGTAATAGGTTGAATGTACACCTCATCGATTCCCATTCGAGCGAAATCTTGCATAGCCTCTGTGAAAGAAGAAATCTTATCTTCGTATTTCTCATTCCACTTTTCTACTAATGCATCAGATAAGAATACGCGACGCACCTCCATATCACTATACATGGAACGTACTTTTTTCTCTATACTGCCAATGGATTTCTCCACAGCATCTTGGTAAATTGATCCAAAGGATGCAATAATTATGCCTTTCATATGTGACCTCCATATTACTCATACATGAAACAACTTTCACAACTGAAAATTGTTATCAACTACTATGTAATAATAGTACAAGATTAATCTATAGAAGTCAATGAGAAAAAATATCAAAATCAACAATTATAATAATCAATTTAATATTGAATTGCTACAAAATCAAATAGCGCAGATGAATAACCCTACAGAAAAACAAAACACTTAAGCCCCAAAAGCAATAAAATGATGCTGAACCCCAATATGTTCAACACCATTTTATTAAAGTTTAATAAGCCATTAAAATCTAGAAGAATATAACCCAAACAATTACTAACCCATATAAAAATATGATTGCATGTATTGTTAAAATTGAACTAATTATACTTTTCTTTTTTCTTTCGTCATCATTATTTTTATATCTATATCTATGTAACCATAATACACCAAAATACATAATAACTACTAATACCAAGTCTAAATAAAAATATGTATCTAATACAAAATAATTAAGTTCATATAATTTATTAATTAAGTATCCAACAATTAATAAAGCAAGCAATATAGACTCTATTATGACTTGTGATTTTTTCTTTGCTTTATACATAAGAAAAACATCATACATTAGCCATATGCTAATACCTAAAATTAATAAATTTTATATTATACATTATTTCCTATCTAATTAAAAGTATATTTAAAACGCTTTTACAAATCGCCAAGATCCTTTACCAAATAATAAATAAATTACATACATATTTATATATGGTAACAATAAGCCCAACAACCATAATGCACTACTACCAGAATCATGTAATCTCATGATTCCAAGTCTTACAATATATATAATCACCCATATATAGGCTACATCAAATACATATTCTAATAGAATAGATATAAATTCATTTTTTGGTACAATACTAGAAATCATGATCATCAATAAGATAAATAATATAACAATTAATTGATAGCCTATATAGTAATATAGTATTTCTCCACGACTTACTCGCTTTGATATATTAAATAATTGTAAAGATCCACTTTCCTCAATAATTGGTATAACTTTATAAAAAGAAAACTCTTCCTTAAATTTATTCCAATTTTCCAGGAAAGGGTAATGTATATACCCCCAATTAGTTTTAATTACACCATTGGCCTCTCCATATTTATTACATGTATGCGTTCCAGATAAGAATAGTAATGTAGAAAGAATACCGAATATAAAGTCTATATTTATATTTAATATAGTTTCAATCGAATCCACATTACGTGTAACAGTAATAACGTTTTCTGAGATATCAATTGGATTATAGAGAAAATATAGTATAATTCCTATCCATACCACAATGTACAGCCACAAACGTCCTATATCCATAATACGTTGTAAAGAGACAATAGCCAAAGCTAAAATAACAACAATATAATCAATTACTCCAACCAACCGTATATAGTCATCACTATAGATATTAAACTTATCTATTATCATACCAGGCATAATAACAAACATTATAAAAACAATAAAAAGTGAAAAGAAATAAGACAGACGATCTAGACGCCAATTATATTTAAAACTATATATGTTAGACTGAAATAAAGCCCACTCATTCATTAATTATCGCATCAATAAACCTCACCTACACCGCTCTAGACTCTGAGTGAATAAATTTATTTACCAATTTCTTGGATACTATTAACATCCCAACTACCTTTTATAAAGAGTCTATAAAAGATAAACACATTGGCGAAAGGAACTACTAATAATAATATCCAAAATGCACTGTACAAACTATCATGAAGGCGTCGAATAAGTAAGGTAAATACAGAGAATAGTGTATAGATATAAAGTATATAAAATATCACCCATGATATAGGCTCTAAAATAGCTATTCCCATTTCACTTTTTATCATGAGAAGCAGTGCCAAAACATTTACATTTAAGCCCATTATTGTGCCTAGTGCCCCTACACCTATGAAAGCCTCAATAATCTTTGCTCGACCACTTACTTTAAATGATCGATATAAATAAATATCTCTCAAATATTCTAAAATTCCTTTTTCATTACTTAAAGTGAATTTTGTCTCTATATATCCAATTGCATATATAGAAGAAGTCATCTGCACATTGTTATCGCCATATTTATTTAAACATTGTTCCGAGGGCAAAAAGAATAACAATGCTGCTGGAATAAAAATAATCAATATTTCTATGAGAAATATCTGTTCAAAAAAACTCAAAAATAATCCCTCTGTAGAATATATGTTATAAACATAATAAGTATATATGATACTGGCGATGATTCCCCATATCCATAACAATTTTCCAGAATATCCATTATCATGTAGTCTACGTCTACTTAATTCTAATGTTAGTCCCAATCCAAATATCTTAAACATATATCTTACATAATACATAAGTATATACTCTACCGATATATTATTAATAATGGCATTACTCACCAAATAGGTAAAGAATAATCCAATTAATATAAAAACAAATCCTTTTCTACCTATCCTAGTATTATGTAATAAATCATATACATTTTGTTTTAAAAGAATTTGTTCTCTCTCAAAAAAAACAAACATAGTCCTTCTCTCTTTTATATGATAATTTTATTTTACTAAAATTTTATATTTATATTTATTATATATCATATTTTGATGGGACGCCTACATAACTACAGTAATAAAAATGATGCCCTGTACTTGTGTAGCGACATCAGGAACGAGGAGCAAACAAGTATAGGGCATCATTTTTAATATATTTGTAGTAATGTTATGGGGCCCCATCAAAATATGCCTAAATAAAGATCAAATAAAATCACTTATATATTCACATATTCATATCCTTATAACCAAAAAGAATATAATTATAAAATGTACTATCATACTATATTCATCACATTAATTTATTAATACTTTCTTATTTTCTCTATACTTCTAGGGGTATAGGGTTTATTGACACCCCTTATCCCCTTTGCTACGATTAATTTAAGGTTATATATGCGATGAATCCATAGTTCTCATTATATTAGAACTATGTGAATGATTGCATATTAGTGTAGTTATAGTTATAAATAGGAGTATAGAAATGAAAAAACAATTAGCTTTAGCATCCGCTATTCTAGGTCTTGCGGTATCCTTTGGTGCACCTGTTGTATCTAATGCTGCATATCAATTAAATGAAGAAGTAAAAGATCCTACACCTGCATTAAAAGAGGCATCTACTATTGGTGTTCGCACACATGAAACTAAAGAGCTTCAAAATCTTCAAAACAAAGATGCTATCGTTGTTATGAGCTTTGGTACAACTTACAAAGAAACTCGCGCTAAAACTATTGATGCAACTGTAGACGCTATTAAAACAGCACATCCAAACACTAAAGTTGTAACTGCTTTCACAAGCCATATCATTCGTGACCGTATCCAGCAAAAAGAAGGCATTAAATATCCTACTCCGGAAGAAGCATTAGATCAATTAAAAGCTGAAGGCTACTCTCGTATAGCTTTAACATCTTTGGATGTTATTCCTGGGATGGAATATAACTATGATGTAGCTGTTTATAACCTTTACAAAAACAACTTCAAAAAAATGACATTAGGTACTCCACTTATGTACTGGATGGGTCAAGAAGACCAAACTGATGAAGTTATTCAAACAATTAAGGCTGTACAATCTCAATTCCCTAAAGTAGGCAAAGAAGATGCTGTTCTTATCATGGCTCATGGTACTCCAGATCCTGCAAATGCTTACTATTCTGTAATTCAAGACCGCATCCATACTCTTGGCTTGAAAAATGTATTTGTCTACACTGTAGAAGGTACTCCAAATCTTGAACAAGTTATCCCTCAATTAAAATTACATGGTATTAAGCACGTTACATTGATGCCATTCATGATGGTTGCAGGCGACCATGCTAACAATGACATGGCTGGTGATGAACCAGATTCCCATAAATCTATCCTTGAAAAAGAAGGCTTCAAAGTAGATACTTACCTTCATGGTTTAGGTGAAAACCAAAATATCCGTAACTTGTTTGTTGAACGTGCAAACGAATCTTGGGGCGCTTTACAAAAATAATCAATCCATAATTTAACTAGTATCGTTATATAACGTACATAGGAGTACATCATGAAAAAACTACTACTTTGTAGTCTCGCTTTGGTCATGGTTGTACTAGCAATAGCTGGGTGTGGTAAAACCACATCCAGCTCTTCTGCTACTACGAAGGAATTGACCTTTAATGGTCAAACTTATACTGTACCAAAGGATCCACAAAAAATTGCTGTATTATCTAATTCTGTTTTATCTATGCTTTATGCTGTCGATGGTAAAGCCATTAGCCGTGCCAATACAACGGATAAATTAGCCCCAGAATTAGAAGCTCTACCCGCTCTTGGTCAAACTGCAAACATCAACATGGAACAACTATTAGGCTTGAAGCCAGATGTGGTATTGGGTTTAGTAAATCAACATAAAAAATATGAATCCCAATTACAAGCTAATAATATTCCAACCGTACTTTTTGATTACGATGGTATTAAAGATAATGTACCAATGTTAACATTCCTTGGCGAGTTAACCAATCATCAAGATAAGGCTAAATCTGTTATTAATACCTATGAAAGCAATATTACCAAGGTAAAAGATGCTGTTAAGAATCAACAGCCTGCACGTGTTGCCGTATTACGTGCCACAGGAAAAGGTGTAACTGCCGAAACTGATGAAGCAGTTACTGCATCTATGGTAAAAGAACTGGGTATGACAAACGTTGTTGCCTCCCACTTAGAAGGCACAACTAAGGATAAAACTGTCCCTTACTCTCTTGAAACATTGACTGCAGATAACCCTGATATTATCTTTGTTGTTACAATGGGTAAAGAAGAAGAAATTACAAAAGCTATGAAACAAGCTATGACAGATAATCCTGCATGGGCTAATTTAAAAGCCGTACAAAATAACCGCGTAATATACTTACCATCTAAACTATTCCTATTAAACCCAGGACTACAAACACCTGAAGCTATGGCACGTTTAGTTAAAGAAGCATACGGTATTAATGTTACATTCTAACATATTATATCATGCGAAAGAGGGCATCCCCCAAATAGGGAATGCCCTCTTTTTCTATTAGTATCAAGCTACTCAACTAATCCTTTTACGCGCACATATTTTTTATTATCAAATGTATCAAGTTGTACATCTACAGAGAATACATCTCTAAACAACTCATCCGATATAATTTTACTTGTCTCTCCTGATGTTACTAAATGGCCTTCTTTTATAACAGCCATATAATGTGAATATTGAACCGCCTGTGTTAGTTCGTGAAGTACCATGAGAACGGTTAAATCTTGTTCCTTATTTAATCGTTTCAATAACTCCATAATTTCTAATTGGTGATTAATATCTAAATATGTTGTTGGTTCGTCTAAGACTAATAATTTTGGTTGCTGTGCTAGCGCCATAGCAATCCAAACGCGTTGCCGTTCACCACCAGATAGGGATGGGATTAATTGTTCTCGCAAATGATTCGTTTTCGTGATATGTAACGCATAGTCAACAATCTCACGATCTTCTTTAGCCGTGTTTTTCCACCATGTTTGGTATGGATACCGTCCACAATATACCAATTCTTCTACAGTCATATCCTTTGGCATATTCGGTACTTGTGGCAAAAATGCCATTTGCCGTGCCAGATTGTTTTGAGAATATGATTGTAACGGTTTATCAAATATGGTAATACATTCATGAGGGCTATGAATATATCCGATCATAGATCGTAAAAGCGTACTTTTACCACAGCCATTAGGCCCTATTAATGTCGTAATTTTACCGATAGGAACTGATACATTAATGTCATGTAGAATATGACGATTGCCAAGAGTTACGGATAACTGTTTTACATCAATAGCGGTATTCATTAGTTATCCCTCCTCAATAGATACAAGAAGAACGGCGCTCCAAAGAATGCCATAATAATGCCCACTGGTACCTCTATAGGGCTCCACATAACACGTCCTATTGTATCACTAACAACAAGAACTAGAGCGCCTAATAATGCGGATCCAGGCAGTAAATATGCATAGTCATTACCGATTATAAGACGTAACATATGGGGAATAACCAAACCTACAAATCCGATAAGCCCAGCTATACTTACAGCACCAGCCGCTAAAAGAGCAGCCACTGCAGTCATAATAAACCGTGTTTGTTCAACCTTAAGGCCTAACCCCTTTGCAGTTTCATCACCTAAGCTTAAAATGGTAAGTCGTTTAGCTCCTAAACAGGCAAAAATAAGACCAATTATAGCATATGGAAACAGCACTTCTACCTGAGGCCAACTGCGTGCAGCGAGTCCCCCTACCATCCAAAGCAATGCCCCTTGTACACGATCACCGAAGAATACAAGTAGTGCTGAAATACCTGAGCCTAAAAAGGCTGCGACCGCAACACCAGCTAAGATAATACGACTAGGTCGCACTCCATTTTTCCAGGCTAGTGCATAGACCATGAGGGCTGCAGCCATAGCACCTAAAAAAGCCACTAAAGGAACTATATGATCATACCCAGGAAATAAAATAAATATGATAACACCAGCTAGTCCTGCACCAGAGGATACCCCTACAATTTGTGGATCCGCTAGGGGGTTTTTCATAACTGCTTGCAAAATCGCACCAGATACAGCTAGACAAGCCCCCACTAACGCAGCTACAATATTGCGAGGCAATCGAATATTCCAAATAATTTGTGAAGATGTATCAGTTAGCTCACTAGACCATAATGTATGCCAAATCTCAGCTAATGATACGGGTGTTGATCCCCAAATAAGAGATATAATCATGCTCATAATAACGGCGATGATTAAGATACAAATCACTGATACACGAAATAATTTTCGTTCATTACTTGATGCCATATGAACCCCCTCTCAAAAATTAACTACATTTTAAGAGATCTAATACATTATAATTGGCCATGTTCAGCTAATTATTGTGAAAAATATATACAGTAAAACCCGAATCGCAAAACTACATATACGATTCGGGTTTTGTATTATTTAGATTCTTTGCCTTCTACGAAGAGCATGTCATTGCGTTTTACGTCTGTGTAAAGCAATGCATTGCATACGGAAGCAGCGATTGGACTACCACCTTTGTTGCCTTTTACAGTGATGTAAGGAACTGGGGATACTTCCATCAAATAGTCTTTAGATTCTGCAGCACCTACGAAGCCTACAGGGATCCCAATAATAAGAGCTGGTTTAATGCCTTCTTCAAGAGCAAGGCGCAATACTTCATACAATGCAGTGGGTGCATTACCGATAGCAACGATTTGTCCTTCTAATTGTTTGCCAAAGGTACGCATAGCTGCGATGGAGCGAGTTACACCTAATTCTTTAGCCATTTTAGCTACATTTTCATCTTTAATTAAGCAGTGCACTTCATTACCGCGAATTTTAAGAGCTGGCTTAGAAATACCTGTACGAACCATTTCTACATCTGTATAAATATCTGCACCATTATCCAATGCTTCAATACCTTTTTGAACAGCATCAGGGCTCATTTTTACGAGTTGAGCATATTCGACATCACCAGACGCATGTACTGTACGAGATACTACGCGCACTTCATCATCTGTTAAACCTAAACCCTTTACATAATCGTAAATGATTTCCATGCTTTTATCTTCAATAGCTTTAGGATTTTTAACGTAATCCATTAGTGTCCTCCCATAATTTAAAAAATTCATCATTTGACGATACCACGTGACTTTCAAGTTTAACACGCGGACGATCGATAACAATAACATGGATACCAAGATCCATAGCTGCTTGTAATTTTGTATCAGCACCACCTACAAGACCAGAGTTTTTCATAACTACAACGCTAGCCTTTGTATCGTGGAACATGATGCGGTTCATATCGTAAGAAAATGGACCTTGTACAGCAACAATGCGTTTTGGACTTACATTGAGGTCTTCCATCATTTGTAAAACCTCCGCCGTAGGCAAAATGCGCGTCCAAACTTCGCAATCTCGCAAGGCTTCAGACTTAGCAAAGATGTGCATTGTTTTACTACCAGTAGTCAAATACACATGGTTATTGTTTTCCTTTGCTAATTTGCCTGCCAAATTCGCTGCTTCTACTTCATCCACTACGATATGTAATTTATCATATTCTGGCAACGGAACCTCTTTACGTTCAAAGCGAACGAAAGGTATCCCTACTGCCTTTGCTGCATCTTGGGCAGTTGCCGTAACAACTGCTGCGTACGGATGGCTTGCATCGATTAATAGGCGCACATCATGCTCCTTAATTAAGTTCTGCATAGCCTCTTGGTCAAGACGACCCGTATGTACGATAATGCCTTTATGAGCAGCAAGCTCTGCTCCATATTGGCTCACAACAGTAACAAGTACATCTTCACCTGTCCGTTCTTGAATATCTACTGCTAAGGTACGACCATCCAAAGTACCGGCGATGACCCAAATCATAATTTGTAGCCTCGAGGTGTAATCATGCGACCATTTTCAACATATGTTTGACTGTTACCGATGATAACAAGTGTTTGCATATCTACTTCTTCTTTTGTGAAGTTTTCAAGGTCGGAGATTACCATTTGTTGACCTGAACGACCTGCTTTTTGCACAATGCCAACAGGTGTTTTAGGGTCGCGGTATTTAAGAACGATTTCACGAACTTCATCTAAGTGTGTGACACGTTTTTTACTGCGTGGGTTATATAAAGAAATAACCATGTCCCCTTGTGCACAAAGATCAGCACGTTTTTTAATTAAATCCCATGGAGTCATCAAATCGCTAAGGGAAATTACAGCAAAATCATGCATCAACGGAGCGCCTAAAACAGAAGCCGCTACGTTTACAGCACTAAGACCAGGTACGATGTCTACGGAAGGACGTTTTTCAGCTGGCACTTTATTAGCAAGCTCCAACACAAGCCCCGCCATGCCATATACACCAGAGTCGCCAGAGGATACCACAACTACTTGATGACCTTCTACCGCCAAATCAACGGCTTGTTGGCAACGATCTACTTCTTGCATCATTGCAGTACCTACAGTTTCTTTACCTTCGATAAGGTCTTTAATCAAGTCAAGGTAAGTCAAATAACCTACAACACGGTCAGCCGCTAAGATAGCTTCGCGTGCTTGAGGCGTCATAAACTCTTCATCGCCAGGGCCTATGCCAATTACTTTGATGTTACCTGTGCAATGGCTACCGTTGTTTTGGGATAAATTGTTTTGTGCTGTATTAGTGTTCGGCTCTTGGCCGCTAGTAATGCCGTTGTCTCGCATACGTTTCCTACTCCTATAGTTCCTTTTACAAAATTAGATTCTTTTAATTCTTCTTCTTCAATGAGTGGTGCCATCTCGTCCTGTGTATAGAACACGATAGGCCACCCCATAATTTGCATAGCCTCTAAGAGGCCTACTTCATCTTGTTTAACGATGACCGATGCGGCCGTTACAATACTCTTTGGTGAAAGCCTATGCTCTGCCAAAGACTGCTGAATTGCGTCAAGAATTAATTCCTTTGGCGTATCTCTCCGACAACCAATCCCCATCGTATATGTACGAGGGCGTAAAATCAATTGATGACTATATTCAGTGATTACCTTATCGGTAATCACCACACGAGAAAAACCCTCTTCAGCACCATCATTTTTACATGGAATAGATTCAAGTTGCTCCAAAGAAACAACATGAACCGTACCATGATCGCCAATATGAGCTTCAGCAGACTCCTTTAGATGCTCTGCATTCGGTAAGCTCTCATCGATATAATAATCAACGCGCTCTCCCCCAACGATGACAGAGTTCACATTGATTAAGGTTTGAAAATCATCTACTAACAGATGCTCATGGCGCGCCAAGACATCAGGCGCTGGCAATCCATTTACATCCGTAGCAGTCGTAATGACCGGGTCCGCATCGATGGCCAGTGAAATGGACTGCGTCCATTCGTTGGCGCCCCCCAGGTGACCAGATAACAAGCTAATCACATGGTGTCCTACTTCGTCCATTACAACTACAGCAGGATCCTTGGATTTATGCTCAATATATGGTGCAATCATGCGCACTACGATACCGAGTGCCATAATACATAGTACTTGGTCGTAATCCTTGAAAATCTGTCCAATATGATTTTTGAGGGAATCAAAATAGATAGCCTCTCTACCAGAGGGACGGTTTTCCTTTTCAAAGCAATCCGCATGAGGTGCCACCAAAGACTTGATACGTTGACCTAGCTTCGCACCTCGTTCGGAAACGGAGAGAATAGCCGTTCTATTTTTCTTAGCTCCCGTCATTGATGCAGCAATTTCTAGTTCTTTCATCATACTAGTCCTTAGCACTGCGGTACATATGAGCGAAGCCTTTGTCATAGAGTTTAGATAATTCGTATTCGCTATCTAATACATGGCTTACTACAATCATAGCTTGGCGCAATACGCCTTCTTTAGCTACGATGTCCGCAATGGTTTCCAATGTGCCACGGATAATGCGTTGGTCAGGCCAAGACGCTTTTACCACGATAGCCACTGGAGTTGTTTTGTCATAACCACCCTCTATGAGTTCAGCTACAACCTTATCTAACATTTGAACGCTAAGGAAAATACACATTGTTGCTTCGTGAGATGCTAACATGCGCAATTTTTCCTTTGGAGGCATCGGTGTGCGACCTTCCATGCGCGTAATAATCACTGTTTGAGATACATTAGGTAGTGTATATTCTTGTTTCAAAGCCGCTGCTGTAGCAAGGAAAGAACTTACGCCCGGCACGACTTCATAAGAGATACCCATACCAGCCAGTGCATCCATTTGCTCTTGAATAGCACCGTAAATAGCAGGGTCACCTGTGTGAAGGCGAACTACACTTTTACCAGCCTCAACAGAAGCTTTCATAACAGCCAATACCTCATCAAGGTTCATAGTAGCACTATTATGGATTTCACAGCTTGGTTTACAAGCCTCTAAAATAGCAGGGTTTACCAAGGAGCCAGCGTAAATAACAACGTCTGCCTCTTGCACTAAACGATACCCTTTACGAGTAATTAACTCGGGATCCCCAGGGCCTGCGCCTACGATATGTACGTCAACCATATTACTCTCCTTCTGCGATACGCGTTGCAGATACGATGAAAATCGGACTCAATGGGTCTAACAAATGATAAGGACCAGCCTTGCGGTAACGGCTGATGGACATTTGGTACCCTTCATACGTGAAAGGACGACCTTTCAACTCTTTAAGGATTGTATAACCAGTTTCCATTGTTACAGCAGTTACAACTAAACGTCCGCCTACTTTTAAAAGACGTTGCGCCTCGTCCATGATGCCAGTCATACCACCAGCACTACCGCCAATGATAACCGCATCAAGCTCCGGCAATTCTTCCATGCCTTCAGGAGCTTTGGATTTGATTACAGTCATATTATTTACATTGAACTTCTTCATGTTCTCATTGATAAGGTCGATGCCTTTATCAAAGCGCTCAATCGCATATACATGCCCTTTAGGTGCTGCCAAGGCTGCTTCAATAGAAATAGAGCCCGTACCTGCACCTACGTCAAGGACGATGCTATCCTCCTCGATGCGCGCCTCGTTCATAACAGCTTTACGAATCTCGCATTTTGTCATCGGCACATCGCCGCGGATAAATTCGTCATCAGGAATTCCGAAAAAATGTCTCATCCTAGTACCACCATTACAGAATGACCAAAGCCTTCGAGCTCAGTTAATACCTCTAACGTGGAGTCTACGATTTTTTCATCATCATAGCTCAAGCGCTCAAGGGCTGCTGCTCTCGTTTCTTTGGGCCAGCCTGCATCTATTAAAATACGCGCAATATGCGCTGGATTATATTCAGGATCCGTTAAGAATCCCATCTTTTTACCTGCTTCATATACGAGTTTCTCTGGTGCCGGTTGGCGACCGTGAAAGCTCATTAAATCCGCATCATGCCACACCTCATTAAGACGGGCAAAGGCAAAGGTCATAGAGCTAATGCCAGGCACCACCTCAATAGGGTTAGCAGTAAATTTTTTCTTTAAGTACGGCAACAAGCTGTAATAGCCTGTATCACCACTAACCATAACTACAACGTCATAGTCGTTGAGCTCACGCTCAATTTGCTCCGCTAATACGCTGAGCTTACCCGTTACAGGATATGTAATTTGGCCAGGTTCTTGAAAGTCCTCTAAAGAACGTTCACTGCCCACCAATACTGTAGCATGTTTAATTAAATTTAGGCCTCTAGGCACCACATAATCAGGATTACCTGGACCAATGCCTACGATATACAAGGTATGTGCCATTGTTCAAGCTCTCCTATCTCTTTTGCATGCTTATCCATTGCCAAAATCTCGCCTTTTAAGGTCGTTATAATGATGCCTACCTCTGCTTCATTAGCAATATATCGCTCACTCCGTAGAGAGGCACGATCTACAACACGTTGGTAAACACCAGTCAGTCCTTCTCGCTCCAAAATAGGGAACGTAGACTCAGTAGTTTGGCAATTAAATAACTCTTCACACACCGCTTGGGATGCCCCTTCTAAGGCAGCATAAGCCACGATACTTTCCATACGGCCATCACTCATGCGGTTATGGGTGTGGAAACTACCATTTGCCAGTTTTATTAACTTACCGATATGACCGATAATCAAGATGCGCTTAAAGCCAATCTGTACGGCTTGTTCTAGCATAAAGCCGATAAAGTTACTAGTTTCTGCCATTTGGTTCTTATGAATACCTAGTACTTGCTCCGCTAAATCTTGGCCAATACGGCCCGGCACGAGAACAGCTGTTTCACATCCATTGGCCTTCATGACTTTCAATTGAGGCACCAACGAGTTCTTGAACCCTTCTTCACTCATAGGCTTAACGATTCCTGTAGTACCAATGATAGAAATACCACCTTCGATGCCTAGCGTGTGATTCAATGTCTTTTTAGCCAATACCATACCGTTTGGTACGCTAACAGTAACGGTTACCCCTTGTCCACGCACACATAGCTCTTCAAAGACGATATTCATCATCGTACGGGGTCCTGGATTGATAGCCGGTTCTCCTGGTGGCATAGCAAGGCCTGGTTTCGTTACGGTCCCTACACCAAAGCCCGCTCGGAATCGCAGTTCACCAGTATTATCAAGGGTCACTGTCGTTTCCACATCATTGCCATGAGTTACATCAGGATCGTCACCGCCGTCTTTCATGACGGTCACCTTTGCCTCTATATCGGATATAACCTCTATCGCTTTAATAGGAACCTCAATATATTGACCTTGAGGATTCTCAATGACCACTTGGTCCACAATATTCTTATCTAAGAGGGCCAATAAACCAGCTTTCATACCTGCCGTAGCACATGAACCTGTGGTATAGCCACCCTTCATGTCCTCCACTTTCATAAGGCCTCCTACACTGATAGTATTAGAGATTCAAACGAGTCTAACTAACCTACCCTATGGACATATAGTATTAAGAACGGAAGTTAACAAATTGCAATTCTACAGGTATATCCAATTGTTTTAACATTTGAATTACTGCTTGCAAATCATCTTTATCCTTACCAGATACGCGCACTTGGTCCTCTTGGATAGATGCTTGTACCTTAATTTTCATGTTTTTAATTGCTTTTACTACTTCTTTAGCATTTTCTTTAGTAATGCCTTTTTTAATAGTAATGATTTGGCGAACTGTTGCACCAGCAGCTGGTTCAATTTTGCCGTAGTCAAGATTTTTAATCGCTACATTACGTTTAACCATCTTGCCTTTTAATACATCGATAATGGCATTCAATTTGTATTCATCATCACCGATGATTTTGATAGTGTCACCTTCAAGACTAATTTCCGCTTTAGAACCACGGAAATCATAGCGCGTACCGATCTCTTTTTTCGCTTGGTTTACCGCATTATCTACTTCCTGCATATCCACTTCGGACACAACGTCAAAGGAACAATCTTTAGCCATTTTATACCTCCTACACCTGAACCCGTTGGGCATGGGGTTCATAGCATTACTTTCATCATCCTCATATTCCAAGTGAAAGTATAAACTACACCAAATTGGAATACATCTCTATAATTATACCTTATAACAGGCATATTTTCTAGGTAAATCGATTTTTTTAATTATAATTATTAGCTATGTATTAATGAAGCTTTTGTAAGTATAGTGAAGGTTCTCTAATATGGTTATGCAGTGCAATACACAAGACAAATAATATAAAAAACTAGCAACACACATGATACATGTACATTGCTAGTTCCTGTATAACTCTATTATCTTATATTTTTTAGCTATGACCAATAGTTACAACTCATAGAAATTCAAAAGCCGGTTAATATTATAAAATTTCTACTGCATCATAAATTGGTTTAACAATCCATTCACCATTAGGATTCATAACACCCCATTTACCTTTAGATTTAACAGGTGCATAACCATGTCTAAACATACCCACATCACTTATTGCTTTATCTTTATCTCGGAATAAAACCTTACCATTTTCATCAATTAATTGATATTCGGCAGATCCTTTATGAACCCATGCATATGGACCACCAAAAACATTAATAGACATATCTTTTAGTGTAGTAAATAAAACTTGACCACTAGTCATATCAATTAATTGTGTACTTTCACCTTTCACAACAGACATTCGTGTTGGGCTAACAAAGCTAATAGAATCATATACAAATGGGACTACTTGCTTGCCAGTTACAACATTAAAAATACCTAATTTTTCATTATCTTTATTTTTTAATACAAGTAAACTGCTACTAGTATCCATTACACCTGCATCATAATTACCAGGTTGGATTACGTACTGACCTTGGCGATTCATAAAACCAAGTTTACCTTGATTTTTTACTAATGTACCGTATTCTGTCATAGGCCATACTGCATCATTTTTACTATCAATAATGATATTGCCATTACGATCAAGATAACCACGTTTTACACCATCATATACTGGGTTCCATGCATCACCATAATAGAATCCTCCGTGATTACTCAAACCAATACCAACAGCTAAACCAAGTAAACCTCCAAAGTTAAATTTACTGATATGACGTCTGTATTCTGCTAGACCATTTTTGTATTCATTTAGATCATTTGTAGGTGCTTCAAAAATAGTATTGCCAGAGCCATCAATAGCAACAGTTTTACCTTTTGCATTTTTCACAAATGCACGGTCCTCACTAAACTTAGTATAAATCTCTTTAAATTGTGGTTCAATTACAGTTTTGCCAGAAGCATCATTAAATCCCCATTTGCCTTTTACAGAGAATGATGTATAGGAATCACTAGCATATGTTGTATTATTTTTTTCCCCATTACCATTAAGAGCTGCATCAGCTATAGTCTCTCTAAGCTTTAAATCAGTAGTATAGTTCGCATAGGCTTCTTCACTAGTAGCAACTACAGCTGTACCATCGCCTTTAATTTGCTCCATAACTTTTGGTCTTCTAACAAAGAAAGTACCGTCTGCCGAAATAGAGGGTGACATTTCTTTAAATTGCGGTTCTAATAATACTTTACCATCTGTACCAACCAAACCCCATTTGCCATTTTGTTTAACCATAGCCAATTGTCCAAGCTTAATATATCCATCATTTTCAACTACAGTTTGTAGCGCTTTGATTGCCTTAGGAGGTTGTTGTTGAGGATTAATAATTGGTACTACTACTTGGTCGGATAATCGTCCAGCTCCTACAGATACAGATGTACTACTAGATTTAGTAGAGGATTTCTCCGTTGTAGAAATCGTTGTAGAAGATGTAGTCGTTGTATGTTGCTCACGGGTTACACGTGTACTAGTAGATGTTGGTGTATCGTGGTTTGTTACCGTTGTGCTACTAGTAGATGTTGTACTAGATGCTGCGAAAGTAGTTGTGGACATAGCCGCTAACACACATGCGACTAATAAAGATTTCTTGTTAATATTCATAAACCTCTCCTTTTATAGAATAAGCTATAACCATACAGTCATTAACATACATATATAGTTCATAAAATATACTGTTAGAACTAAACACACAGTATTATAGTAAAAAGTTCACACATAAATAATGTATAAAATTCAGCAATTCAAATTATACTATATCGACCTTCACAAATACAACGAATTATGAAAAATTCTTCATTTTTATTTTATTTGCTATAATAATACGTATGAAAACAGCAACGATAATCGACTTGATAGTAGACTCTAATGTACACACACAGTCTATAAATCATATTATAAAACAACAGCATATTTCCCAGCGTATGCGACGGCGTTTACGAAATGATGGCATCATAACAGTTAATGGTAAATTTGCTACTTGGAATACGCTCATTCACGGTGGCGATCATCTCGTTATGAAGTTAACTCCAGAGCAAGAGTTTAGCCTAAGCCCTATGAGTTTAGATATCATATATGAGGACGAGTATATCTTAGTCATTAATAAGGCGGCAGGGATTCTCATGCATCCCACTTCTACTGTACGAGATCATACGCTAGCAAATGGCGTACTTCATTACTACCAAGAAACTCATCAGCATTATGATTTCCATCCCGTACACCGATTAGATAAGGATACATCTGGTATTGTCATCATTGCTAAGACATCCGTAGTACAACATGCGTTTAATAAAAAGCACACTCATTTTTACAAATGCTATGATGCTATTGTAGAGGGACAACTCCCAGCTGTGCCTTTAAGTATTAACTGGCCTATAGGTCGTAAGCCAGGCAGTATCATTGAGCGTTGTTGTACAGTCCAAGGAAAGCCGGCTCACACAGATATAACTATAATCAGTCAAAATACAAGCAAAATCAGTAGTGCTAAGATTAATTCTAATGATGTGATTACAATGAAAAATAATAGTAATGTATGTTCAACTAACAACGCTCTTAGAGCTTATAATCAGTTTACCCATGTACGGTGCTTATTACACACAGGACGCACCCATCAAATTCGAGTTCATTTATCTCAACTAGGCTATCCCCTTGCGGGCGATGACTTATACGGTGGTCATTTAGAATATATTCAGCGCCAAGCACTGCATGCAGCGCGCGTAAGCTTTTACCATCCCGTAACTAATGAATGGCTCGAACTGCATGCAGAAATGCCAGAGGATATGAAAGTATTGCTAAACGATTGAGCTGATATAACTCCCTAAATAAATGCTACTACACAGAAATAACCCATATGGGTCACAAAACAAGACGAATTTTATGCATAAGTTATACAAAAAATATTGGCCCTTTATAGTGTTTCTTGATATACTTAGTTTGATTGATATATGATTGCAATAACACTAGTTATTCATCTAGTTTTTATTTGCTAAAAATACTGCAGTCACAGTATTAATAACATGATATGACAGGCTCTAGAGCCAAGGAGGACAACATGCCATTAGTTACTACTACAGAAATGTTTAAAAAAGCCTACGAAGGTGGCTATGCTATTGGTGCTTTCAACGTAAACAACATGGAAATCGTACAAGGGATCGTAGATGCCGCTAAAGAGGAACAATCCCCTCTTATCTTGCAAGTTTCTGCAGGTGCTCGTAAATATGCTAAACATATTTACCTTGTGAAACTTGTGGAAGCAGCTCTTGAAGACAGCAATTTACCAATCGCGCTTCACCTTGACCACGGCGATTCCTTCGAAATCTGTAAAGACTGCGTAGATGGCGGTTTCACTTCCGTTATGATTGATGCTTCTCACCATGATTTCGACGAAAACGTAAAAATTACTAAACAAGTTGTTGAATACGCTCACGCTCACGGCGTTGTAGTAGAAGCAGAATTGGGCCGTTTGGCTGGCGTTGAAGATGATGTAAACGTATCTGATGCGGACGCACGCTTCACAGATCCAGAACAAGCTGCTGAATTCGTACACCTTACTGGCGTAGACTCTTTAGCAATCGCTATCGGTACTAGCCACGGCGCTTATAAATTCAAAGGCGACCCTTACCTTGACTTCGATCGTTTGAAAAAAGTGGGCGAATTATTGCCTAACTTCCCAATCGTATTGCACGGCGCTTCCTCTGTATTGCCTGAATTCGTAGCTAAATGTAACGAATTTGGTGGCAACATCCCTGGTGCACAAGGTGTACCTGAAGCAATGCTTCGTCAAGCAGCTCAAATGTCCGTATGTAAAATTAACATCGACACAGACCTTCGTCTTGCTATGACTGCATCTGTACGTGAATACTTGGCTCAAAATCCATCCGAATTTGACCCTCGTAAATACTTAGGACCTGCTCGTGATGCTATTAAAGGCATGGTAGCTCACAAAATCAAAAACGTGTTAGGTTCTTCCAACACTCTATAATCTATGGCTAGCGGATTTTTAAAAGGAACATTAATCCTCACCATAGCCGGCTTCGTGGTGAAAGCCATCGGTAGTATTAACTGGATTCTACTATCCCGTATTTTAGGCGGTGAAGGTATCGGTATCTATCAGATGGCCTTCCCGATCTATTTATTGCTATTACAAGTTTCAAGCGCAGGTGTGCCAATCGCCATCTCTATTTTGACGGCAGAACGGTTAGCTCTCAACGACTATACGGGGGCTAAACGAGTATTTAACATTTCCTTTACGATGCTCACCATTACGGGGCTCATAGCCAGTTTAGCCATGTTCTTTGGCGCTGATTGGCTGATCTCAAGTGGCATCATTCAGGAAAGTCGTGCCTACTACTCCCTCATTGCGCTAGCGCCAGCCATCTTCTTCGTTACTTGGATTTCCTGCTTCCGCGGTTATATTCAAGGTTATGAATTGATGACGCCAACGGCGATGAGCCAAATTGTAGAGCAATTATTGCGGGTTGTGGTGATGCTAGGTGCCGCATCCATCTTGTTACCATACGGCTTGCCTGAGGCGGCTGGCGGTGCGAGCTTAGGTGCTGGTATCGGTGCATTCGGCGCCTTCCTAGTCTTATTATATTATTACTACAAATTGCCTAAGGCTCCTGCTACAGGTGAAAGCTTCAAAGGTCAACGGGAATCCTCTAAAGAGATCTTAACTCGCCTTATCTGGCTCGCCTTACCAATATCCTTAGCTAGTATCATGTTACCGTTGACGGCAAACCTCGATTTGATCATTGTGCCACGTCGTTTATTGGTGGCTGGTTTCTCACTGAATGAGGCCACAGAGCTTTTCGGTTACTTAACAGGTATGGCGGTGCCGCTTATTAATTTGGCTACGATTATTACGGCAGCCCTTGCGACAAGCATCGTACCTTCTATCTCTCATGCCTTTGCTAAACACGATCATGAAGGTATCTACAACCGTACAGCAGGTGCCATGCGCCTATCCTTTATGGGTACGGTACCGTTTACAGTAATGCTTTATGTGTTAGCGGCGCCAACGGTTACATTGATCTACAACGCGCCAAAGGCTGAAATGGCAACACAAATTGTGGCCTTTGCCATCTTCTTCCTCGGAATTCACCAAGTAACGACAGGCATCTTGCAAGGTCTTGGTAAACCTAGAATTCCAGTGGTAAATATGGCCATCGCCATCATTATCAAGGTAATTTTGAACTGGAACTTAACGGCAATCCCAGAACTTGGCATCGGCGGTGCTGCTTGGGCAACCGTGGCAGACATCGGCTTTGCAGCCTTACTTAACTTGATTTCCATCAAAAAATATACAGGCTACTTCCTCGATTTCTCCATTCTTTGGAAAAATGTGGTCAGCGCCGGTATCATGGGTGTGCTCATCTACTTGAGCTACCAAGCTCTATCTACTTCATTACCAATGTGGGCAAACTTCTTACTTACAGGTATCGAAGGCTTAGTACTATATGTAATTATTATGGTTCTTCTAAAAGGACTTGATAAAAACGACGGTGCTAGCATACCACTGGTGGGTAGATTCTTTAGATAACATAAAAGGACTGACTCCTTAGAGTCAGTCCTTTCTTTTATGAAAAATATATATCGTTATGCATTTATAATCTTATATGCTTATACTTTAATATTTTTAAAATACTGTTATTCTTTTATATCTTATTTCTTATGTCATTATGCTTTTATGCCTTTATACCTATCATAGTAAGAAGTTCCATAATGATTGGTATGACTACGACAAATAGTATCGTACTAATCATGACAAGGCCAGTAGCAAAAGGTAAATCAGATTTTGCTTCGTTCGCTACGATTGGCAATACGGCAATGACTGGACCTGCTGATTGGACAACAAAGGTAATGATGGCAATTGGTTCTAGTACTATGCCTGCACCATATTGTAAGGCCATAATCACACAGAACATGATAATCGGTGAAATCACAAAGCGCCCTACGATGCCACCAATGGAGTCTTTATTGAGGCTCATACTTTTTAAGCCCGCATCATGAAGGACAATACCAATATAAATCAAAGATAATGGTGTCACCATATCACCTAAATAATTTAATGTGTTATGTAATATAGGTGCCAATGGAATTTCAAAGAACAAAAATAGCAAAGCTACGAAGAAGCCTAATAATGGCGGTGGTAATAATTTCTTCCAATCAAACTTAGGCTTTTCTAAATTAAGAGCATTAACACGTAGCGTCTGAGTTGTATCAGATACTCCACTCTGCTGCATATTGTCCAAACTTTCACAATTAAACCTGTCACCTACATTAGGCAATGGATCTAGCTCGATTAAAAATACCCCTACTAGCCATACAGATATAGTATTACCAATGTAATATAACAAGAAATAAGGTAGTGCTTCTTGCCCAAAGAGTGCAATTTGCACTGGCAACCCTATAAACAAGCAGTTATCATTAACGACCATATTAATAAAAATGCCACGCCGCCCTTTAGGGACTTTCAACATTTTCATCATGATAAAAGCCACGATATAGGCTATTACGTAGGTTAGCATTACCACTAATAACCCGTAGCGTAAATCCCATAAATCCGAAGTATGTAAATGGTGTAAAACAGATACAAATACGCCCGCCGGTAATGCAACCGACATAATAAATCGCGATAAGTTACCACTAAAGGTGGGATTAAACATGCCCCGCCCTTTTAATATATATCCTAACGAAATGAGTAGCACAATGGGTATGATACTCTGTAAGGATGTTAGAAAAACCATAGTTAACCTCCCATACAGTTTATTCGTAGTCTATCATACCATGTTTTAATCTATTTTAGAAAACAGCTTTAAGAATAGGCCAGCATATTTACGCACACAATATATATGCATACAATAAGACACATATTAATTAATAGTACAAATCATTTAGAAAATCAATTATACTAAAAGAGTAAATATACAATCTATTCCGCACGTGAGGTGACAATATGAAAAAACCATATATCGGTATCTCCGGTAGTATCTTACTGGGCAACACTGGCTCTGATGTAGATCTTCCACGTTCCTATGTAAACCTAGATTACACTCGCTCTATTGAAGAAGCCGGTGGCATCCCTATTATTATTCCATTTACTACAAATCTTGAAATCATCCAAGATACAGTAGCTCATCTAGATGGTTTATTACTATCTGGTGGTCATGATGTATATCCACTCCATTATGGAGAGGAACCTTTACAAAAGCTTGGTGAAGTATGGCCAGAACGAGATCAGTTTGATTTCGCCTTGTTGAAAGCGGCTGAAGAAAGACAAATTCCGATCTTCGGTATTTGTCGGGGCATGCAAGTCTTAAACGTATATCGCGGTGGCTCCTTGTATCAAGACTTGAGCTATGATGAAAACTGTACCTTGAAACATGCTCAAAACCAAACACCAGAATTGGGCACACATACAGTAAACATCGACTTTGAAACAAACTTGGCTAGAGCTATAGGCCGCTCTACGTGGGTTACAAACTCCCATCACCACCAAAGTGTCAAAACTGTAGGTAAAAACCTACAAGTTGTAGCCCGCGCAAAAGATGGTACCGTAGAAGGCTTAGAGGATGCATCCTATCCTTGGATGGTGGCTTGTCAATTCCACCCAGAAATGATGACTCCTAAAGATCAAAACGCAACACGCTTATTTGATGCATTCATCACGGCAGCACAAAAAAACTTAGATAAATAATCGTAAAGGGGCTGTAACAAAACAGCCCCTTAAACTAAAAAAGCTATTAGTTGATTTTAGATGATCAACTAATAGCTTTTTCTATATTTCTAAGAAAAAAGGACCCCGAAGGGCCCTCTTCATTGGTATAATTAAATTATGAACCAAAACCATACCAATGAACCTAATTATACCAAACTAGTAATGCCTCGCCAACTAGTTTTACCATTGGATTATGGCATGTTGATAAAAGAATCAGCGCCTGTGCGGTTACTTGATGCTGTATTGGAGGAATTAGACTATAAAGAGTTACAGCATTTGTATTCTCCTAAAGGGAGAAAATCTAAAGTTCCGCCACACATTCTGTTCAAAATTTTTGTCTATGCTATGTCCAACGGCGTGTATTCTACACGTATGATACAACAACAATGCGAAGAAAACATTAATTATATGTGGCTTCTTCAAGGATATACAGCTCCAAGTCATATGACATTCCAACGATTTTTTGCACGTTGTACACTAGATATAGTAATGAATCTGTTTTCACAGTTAGTGGAAGCTATTGGAAGACGTGATACCTTAACATTCAATGAAGTCTTTATTGATGGAACTAAATTAGAGGCTAATGCCAACAAGTACACCTTCGTGTGGCGAAAAGCAGTATAAAGAAAATTAGATACACTACCATCTAAATTATCTATATTAAAACAAGACATCTGGAATGAATTAGGGTTAGATACCCATTGTATGAATGATGAGTGTATATATACCTTCCTCGCTAAAGAAATTGAAGTACAACATATGGAACTTGTACAAGGAAAAGGTAAGCATAAAACACCATTACAACGGTTGTATGAGCGAGCAGAAGCTTTATATGAGAAGCGTAAAGAATATGAACAGCAGTTGTATATTATGGGTGAACGCAACAGTTATTCTAAAACAGATTATGATGCTACCTTTATGCGTATGAAGGAAGACCATATGCGTAATGGACAGCTTAAACCTGCCTACAATGTACAATTAGCTGTTCATTCTGAATATATTATGGGAGTTGGTGTATTCCCTAAGCCCAACGATACGAATACCTTAATTCCATTTGTACAGCAATTAGAACAGATCCATAGCCGCCGATTCGCATATGTGGTAGCTGATGCTGGTTATGATAGCCATGAGAACTTAACTTGGTTAAAGAACAACCATTACCTATCTTGTATAAAGCCTCAATATTACGAAAAAGCGAAAACTAGGACTTGGACCAAGGATATTAGCAAAGCTCGTAATATGAAGTATATACCTGAAGAAGATGCCTTTATATGTGCAAAAGGACGTAAATTAAAATATGCCTTCACGCGTAAGGCGAAAAACAAAACAGGATTTGTATCTGAGCGAAAGGTATATATTTGTGCGTCTTGTAACCGATGTGGATACAAGAAGGAATGCCAACGGTATATGAAACTAACCTCAGTTAATCCAGTAAAACGAGTTGAAATTGCACCTGCATATGATGCTGTATTGGCAGAAAACCAAGATAGACTGATTAGTGATACAGGCATTCAATTACGAATTAACCGTTCCATTCAAGTTGAGGGCGCATTTGGTGTGTTAAAACAAGATCTTGGGTTTAGACGATTTTTACACCGTGGTAATGGAAACGTAAATAAAATGTTATATCTATTGTCCATGGGATTCAATCTAGCAAAATTACATAACAGAATACAAGCAGGACGAGTTAATACAACATTATTTACGGCAAAAGAAACTGCTTAAACCAAGAAAATTTTCACTAGGCCTAAAGGCCTATTTAAGTGCGTCTAAAAACAAAAAACACCAAGAAAACATAAGATTGTACAAATCTAATTTTCTTGGTGTTTCGTATATTTTAAAAAGACTGCAACTAGAATGCGGTAAAACCGCATTCTGTTACAGCCCCTTCTTTGTATTGCAGAAATATATTAGTACTAATATATTTGTATCAATATATTCGCATCAAAATATTAATTTGAATGAAAGCTTGTTACTAATTTAAAAATCATCATTAGAGATATCTTTGCTAAAATCTTCTGCAAGATCCTCTTCGATATAGCCTACGTCATCAGTTGCTTCATCTTCATCCCGTGTATCTATATAGATACTAATAAGAGCCAACGCACCATCTTCATTAAGCGTCGCAATGAGACTCATAGGTCCATACGTCAAAATCAGATTATCCTCTTCATCACGTATAATATGAGGCACCGCATCAAAATGCTGATTCATTAACTGATCAAAGTAGTCCTCTACATCAATGCCGCTTTCAAGAGTAATCGATTCAGCATCACCTTTTTGAAATACTACACGCGTATCATCATCGATATATTGGTAAAAATCGTCTACATCTACATTTGCAGTTTCAAGCCACATGCTGAGTGCTGTAATCCAATCTTTCACAGTTGTAGGTGGAGTGGTGAAAGCATATGCATTTTCATCAGCTCCAAAATGAAGATCATCATACTCAATGCTATAATTTTCCTGACTGGATACGATGCGGTCTACAAGCCCATCTTCATTTACATCTACAAAGATCATGTACACATAGTTATCTCCACTTTCATAAGAAACCGTCAAACCGTGACGACCTTCATGGAACAAAGCATCCTCGTCGTATACATCGGTAATATGCATCACCTTACAAGTAACAGGAACATTGTCCGCCTTGATGGACTCAGCCATAGAAGACAAAAACTCGATTGTTTCATTGCGATTGCGCCCGATAATACCTCGGCCCGTAGACATATATTCACAATCGTCAGCCAAGATAGATTCGATGCCGTGAATATCAGCGGCTTCTAGAATAGCTTTGATTAATAAAAGAGCTTGTATTTCAGTCATAAGTTACCTCGCATAATACAACAGCCAACTACATTACATTATTGTAACATAGTCGGCTGTGTATAAATATAGAAAGCTATATTAAAGATCTAATTTAGCCATCATTTTATTAATTTGTTCTTGCATGGTGTTAATTTTTTCGTCTTGTTGCTTAAGCTTTTCATCTTGGTCGTTAATGACCTTAATAAGCCCTGCCTTGGAATACTCCGCATAAGGATTACTTTTACCAAATTTCAGACTAACACCTAGATTAAGGAGATCTTCGCCTCCGCCGAAGCTTCCACCAACAGAGAATAAAGCTTTACTATTAGGGCGATAGAAAACACCAAGCGCCATGGCATTAGCACCACGATAATTGCCATACCCGGCAGCAATATTCCATTTATCATATGGATCAAACTCTTGTGGATGTAATGCAGCTAGTGCTGCCGCGCCTGCCCCTACACGCTTAACTCGACTATCCACCTGATTAATATGAGTATCCACTTGATTGAATCGATGCTCCATAGTAGATGCAGATTCTGTGGCAATTCGTTTTAATTGAGCCACATTGACCGCATCTGTATCTTCAGTACCGGCTGCAACATTTGTAATTTGACGCGTCAAAACAGTAGCCCCTGTTGAATCCCCTACGGAAAGGGCTGCAGCAGTAGACTTCCAAGTTGGAGAACCTTCTGTAGAAGTAGCATTTCTAGAAGGATCATAGCCAGCAACCCCTTTATCTCTATAGGCTACCGAATCACTACCCAATGCTACACCACCATTATGTTTAACATCCGTATTATATCCGAGCATAACAGCATTTTCAATATTAACCGTATTGCGTTTCGTAGGAACTATTTCCTTAACAGTATATTTAGTTTCACTACCATCCCAAGTATTTTTAAGGGTCTTTGTTACTTCTTTTACCTCTGATGCCATAGAGCCTAGTACGACATTATGTTTGCCGCCCTCAAGCTTATGAAAGTCGCCGATAACCACATTGTCTTCGCCATTTTTTAGACTATTACCTGTCCCAACTATTGTAGTTCGGCTGATGTTATTACCTTCATTGCCATATCCACTCATGGTATTATAAACATTCATGTGCCCTTCTTGGCCTTTTAACGCATTATTAGTACCCGATATTTGGGAACGCATAGTATAATCAACGCTATTACTATTGCCTAAAATAGATACGGCACCGGCATGATCCGCCATATAGGCCTTCATGTTTTTACGACCAGCCTCTACGGTTCCCTCATGATTTCCATTTATCTTATCCATGCCAGCTATTTCAGCGCTTTCAAGATGAAAGTTCCCTAAAGTAGTCCCTAGTCCTGGAAGAGGTATCACAGAAGCCTTAGAATTCGTTACTTCATTACCAGAACCTACAATCATGGTTCCGGTTGATCCGGAGGCTCTATTCAAACTACCGGTTATCGTATTACCGATACTGTCGGCTTCATCATTTTCAGTTGAAGTGCTTTCAATACTATTAAAACTACCATAGGATGACGAAAATGATCCCGATGAACGACTCATTTCCGTTCCGCCTTCTATAACGGAACCATGACCGGTTAGGGTTTGGAAAATACTATTTGCCTTTGAGTGATTACCAATGACTACACTGCCTCCTGAAGAATTGGCTGAGTGATATCCAATGATAGTACTACTTCTACCGACTGTATACTTTTTATCCCTCGGATCACTTTCTGATTTTTCGGCCTGTTCCGCCGGAGACATACTGCCTATAACAACAGAATCTCTTATGGTATCAAGATTTTGATTATCCCCGATAACAATACCTGCAGCAGGACCTCCAGCAGACTCTACACTATATTCAGCTTTGTTATTGTTCCCAATAACGGTCAATGAATCCCATTCATTTCGATAGGTGTCATTACCACGAAGGAAATTGCCTCGACCAATTGTCAAATCAGACGTATTTGGCTCCCGCCCTGTTTTATGCTTATAATCTGTAACAGTTCCCTTATCACGGGCAATTAATGTGTTATTGTCGCCAATAACATGCTGTCTGCGGCTACCTTGAACGGTATTATTAGAGCCCACGATTCGAACATCTTCGCTGCCCATGGAGTTGACTGGTTTCCCTTTCTCATTAGGAAAGGTCTTACTGATCGTATTATTATCGCCTACGATAGTAGCATTTTTCCCACTGGTGACCGTATTCTTTTTACCGGTAATATTGGTATTATCACTAGCTAAATACTCATTGCCATTACCATCAGTAACAGGAGTCTCGCCATAAACAGGGCTACCCCATAAACAACCGCACGTACTTGTTACTAAAACAGCAGTCAAGAGAGCTTTATATCTGCTTGGCTGTTGAGCCATTTTCTTTTCCATGTTCTACACCCCTTTTACATAACAACACAAAAAAATACATCACATAATAACAAACGTTTCTAAGTAAAGGGTACGCCTATTACATAGGGCTTGTCAAAATGTTAAAAATTATGCGATAAGCCTTTTGATTTTCTCAGCGTACATCATATATCAATACACTATTTATCACTAAAACTAATAAATGATTATGTGAATATAATTTTATAATTGAACTCAACTAGGAAGTACCTAAATCCTATGCTCCAAATACATCGACAAGCGTTAAATGATATCCTAGATAGCATTGTCCTCCTTAATCTATAACAAATTCATATACATTAGATACAAAATCTAATAAAAGCGTAGAAATATATAAGATTAAAATATTATTTCTCATTATTTCTACGCTTTTTATATGCTTTTAACGTATTTCTTTATATGCGTTTTAGGCATACATCTATGACTCGCTCTATTGCCTTAAAAAATGTGATATATATTACATTTATGAGGCAGTACTTTCCACAATGGTTAGCTGTCAATTCAGTACACACAGTACTTAATATGAGATGACAATATTTGTAATCATGTGAAGATTTGGCTGTGTAGTTGTAGTTAGTTGACGGAAAAATGAGGAACAAATGGAAAACGAAGTAAGAAAAGTTGAAATGAGCGAAAATGTAGCGGAGCCTACTGGTCTTGGTCTACTTGGTCTCGCTGTAGTATGTTTTGTGGTATCCACGTCCCGCGTAGGCTGGTCTGGTCCAACAACATCCGTTATTATACCTTGGGCAGTGTTATTAGGTTCATTAGCCCAATTAATCGCAAGTTATTTTGATTTCAAGAAGAACAATCCATTCGGCTCCGTTGTATTCGGTGCGTACGGTTTATTCTGGTCTGCTATGGCTGGTGTTTGGTTGATTCAAATGGGTGCCTTCGGTCCTGAAATTCAAAAAGGTTTCGATGTAACGCAATTAGCATTCGCTTTTGTGGGCTTCTTGATCTTCTCTATTTTCGGTACCATCGTGTCTTTGAAAACAAACAAAGTTGTATTGGCTATTATGGTTCTTATTTGATTCCTATTCTTTGGTCTTTCAACAGATCTATTCTTGGGTGGTCGCACAGGCTTCTTTGCTCTTGCAGCATGGTCTGAATTATTCATCTCCCTCTTGGGCTTCTACGGTTCCGGTGCGGTACTTGTAAACAAAGTATTCGGTAAAACTGTATTTCCTTTGGGTAAAAACATCTTGTAATAGTTGCAAAACTATATAATACAAACACAATAAAAGAGGTTTCCAATGGTCACTAGTTGACTATTGGGAACCTCTTTACTATTTGCTTTTACTATACCTATTTAGCTAAATATTGTAGGCCCACTGAATATAATAGGCTGAACAAATATTGGGATCTGAAGGATTATAGCTTATTTATGACTGAACTGCGCATCCATAATCATTTGGCGCAACTGTTCAATACGAATACCTTTAGGTAACTTATGTCGATAAAACTGTAAATTATAGTAGTATCTAGTATCTTCATAATCTGTAACTAATACCATATCCGTTCGATACTCTAATGGCCACCCATACATAAATTCCATAAATAAACTACGCACGCCATCATTGTTGACCTCTATTACATCATACCTAACAGGTAATACCATCTTAACTGTAGGTTCTGGAATCGTTCTATCTTTAATAATTTTCTTAACCTCTTTATCTAAGGATGTACTGCCATTATCAACGGACCTAGCCTTTACATGCATTAATACCCCATCAGAGGTTCTAAACACCCTACCATCAATGTCCTTTGTTTCGCCCTGCGTTTCAACAGCATCCTTTAATACTCGAAATTGATAAGGGCCATAAAACTTTGTTTCTGTGAAAGATTCTAGCGCCTCATTAAATTGACCATTATGTACATTCTCAACACGCAAAAGAGGCTTTATATCCATAGCTTCTGAAGACATCGGTACAGCTAAACATAGACCGAGACTTAGTAATGTAATACAATGTTTCATAAATACGTCCCCCCTATTGAACAGTAGTATTAACTGTATTTTAACATATTTTATGAAAACGATTACAAAACGAAAGAGGTTCCTATTGGTCACCTAAGTGACTATTAGGAACCTCTTATCTATTTACTTTAATTATCAACACCGCTATATTGAACTTGAGGCCTCTAAATGGGTCCAGCCTTTGCTAATCCTCTAGAGATTGGTGGTGTGTGGCCGCATGAAAAAAGGCCCGACTGTGAAGTCAGACCGTTTCTTCAAATACATTTTCGAGAAGCGAGAGCTGGCGTCCAAACCATTTATGCCGCATTTTGATATAAATTATATCATATAAAAACAGAGAAAGGAATCATATGATTCCTTTCTCTGTTTTCATTTATAAACCTTCACGGTACATATGATAGTGACTTAGATCACCGACAAAATATATTATCAATTGCTATATTTATGATATATTCCTACTGGGCTGACGGATGCGTAGAATTGACTACATGCACAGTAGCACACACATCGTGTGATAGCCGACCGTCTGGGCAAGCTTTTGTTCAGATGGTCTTTTTTATTGACTTCTCGTAACAAAGGCTTCTTTATCTATATTTGAGTATCTCATTTATACGAAAGGAGTTTTCTTATGAGAAATCGTTGGTTTATTGCATTAGCAGCCATTGGTCTACACATATCCATTGGTAGCGTATACGCATGGAGCGTACTTACACGTCCAATCATGGCAGATATGGGTTTTACCTTATCGCAAACAACATGGACATTCTCTTTAGCCATTTTAATGCTCGGACTATCTGCAGGTTTTCTTGGATCTTTTGCAGAAAAAATAGGACCTAAAAAAAGTGGCCTTCTCGCTATGTTATTCTGGGTAACCGGATTATTCGGTACGGCCTATGCACTTAGCATACATAATCTTACCTTACTCTACCTCTTTTACGGCATCATTGGTGGTATTGGACTAGGCATTGGTTATATAACACCAGTGTCTACGCTCGTAAAGTACTTTCCAAATCGCCCAGGATTTGCTACCGGCTTAGCCATTATGGGTTTTGGATTTGCTTCACTCATTGCGGGGCCTCTTATGCAATACCTCGTAGCTCAGGTTGGATTGGTAGATAATTTCATTATCCTCGGTATAATCTATCTCGTAGTTATGGGCGCCTCTTCTCTCTATTTGAAAGCACCTCAACAAAAACACCTAACTCGAACTACTAAAGATAAATCCACCATGTACGTTCATAACCATGGCATGCTAGCCAATGATGCCATGAAAACTTGGCAATTCAGTGCCCTTTGGTGGATCTTCTTTGTTAATATTACCTGTGGTATAGGCCTATTATCCTTAGCGTCCCCTATGGCACAAGAAACCATTGGTATGACACCTGCAGCAGCTGCATCGCTAGTTGGTATCATCGGTATCTTCAATGGCGGGGGGCGTATCGCATGGTCTACTATTTCCGATTACCTTGGACGAGCACAAACTTACATACTATTCTTTATTATAGAAATCGTCACATTCCATTTACTCGCCCAAACAAATAGCGCACTAACATTTCAAGTTTTAATCCTTCTCATTATCACATGCTATGGCGGTGGATTTTCCTGTATGCCAGCATATCTTGCGGATCTCTACGGTATACGACAACTTTCTACCATTCATGGTCGTATTCTAACTGCTTGGGGATTGGCTGGCATCGTGGGCCCTATGCTCGTATCATACTTTCACGAAGCAGGATATGGCTATACTACTGCTTTAGAATGCTTTGCCGTTCTGTTTGTAATAAATACAATTATTGCTATAGCCCTAAAATTATACGGCAAACGAGAATTACACAACTAATAACTCCATTTAAACATGAAGAAACGGCCTGACATGATGTCAGACCGTTACTTCAAATACATTTTCGAGAAGCGAGAGCTGGCGTCCAAACCATTTATGACTCACTTTGATATAAATTATATCATATCTAAACAGGGAAAGAAATCGAAAGATTTCTTTCCCTGTTTTAAAGCATAATAAACCAATGCAAGAAATAATATGCAAACTAATCTCCAGTATCGTCAATATAAATATGTATAAAATTTGCTGGTCCCGCTAAACTACGGCCGATTTCAATCATCATAGGTCCATACATTATAAAGGATTTATTATTCTTATCACGAATTATATGTGGCATAGTATAGAAAAATAAATTCATTATCTTATTAAAGTCATTTATAATTTTTTCCTTACCTAACAACAAGATAGGTTCTTGATTTTTTCTTTGAAAATGTACACAGCACTCATCAGCAAGTGAATCATAAAAAGAATACTCATCTACATATCCAGTTTCTAACCAAATACTAATGGCCGTAAGCCAATCCAAAAAATCAACAGGCGTCTTATAAAAAATGTAATCTATAGGAGGGGAATTATGTTCAGCACGATGTTTATCAAGTCTAAAACTCGGAATTTCATCACTAACAATAATTTTGTTAATAAAATTATTTGAATCTAACTCAATAAACATACCTATAGCATAATTGTCTATTTCATTGTATGCAATAGCGAGCCCTCTTTGACCTTCATAAAAAAACTCTTTTGCTTTGGTTTTCCCCCCAAGTGTCATCATATGTGCATACACGGCTACATTTTCATCTCTGGTCCTTTTTGCCATTGAATTTAGAAAATCATATACTTCTACCTTTCCATTTTTTAATATATTCCTCTCAACATTAATATACTGACAATTGTCTGCTAACAAATTATTAATCCCCTTAAAATCAGCATATTCTAGTGCAGATTTAAATATTAATAACGCATGATTTACATTCATCTAGGACACCGCTTTCACTAAAAGAAAAACTAATTATTAGCCCCTTAATTATTGAATTGATTACTTATTGCAATTCAAGAGATAAAAATAAAAATTAGATAAACCAACCATCCTCTTGATACATATTACCAGTATCAGATAATGTTGCATCTGTAATTAATTTTCGTAACTGTGCCTTAGTATATGCACCATTATCTAAGGGATATTGAATTGAATTTTGGTACTTAAAACTTTCATCATAAGTAATAAACATCAATATACCTTGTCGATTATCTAATTCAAGATCTAGTAATAAACCTGGCACACCATCATTCCAAACAAAGGAATGGCTACCTTTGGTAATCTTTGGAGATCCAGGAAATCCAAAGAACTCTGCAGTCTTATTATCAATTTTATGTAACAGATGAATTTCGTCAAATGAACTAAATATACCCTTTTCCAATTTACTTGCAGGCTCAATCAAAATTTGTTGACTTAAATCTTTATCAACTGTAAAAGTTACACCATTTAGCTTAACATTAGGGTTATTTTCTTTAACGGCTGTTTTAGGGACTCTAAAATAATAGTTCTTATAATTTTCTACTCGGCTATAGTTATCTAAATCTTGAAGAGAATGGATTGAAGGCAATATATAATTTGCCATTATTCTATTAATATCACTTGATGTGACACTCTCCGTTGCACGAGGATACAGAATAACATTATATGCTTGCTTAGGGTGCTTGCTCAACTCAAAATTTAAAGCAATAATGTCCATATCTACAGCGCCACTAAGAGTTGTCTTTCTCCAATAACTTTTACTAAGACCATCATATTTAAAAACCACATCTGTTTTATCAGGAAAACCTGACATTTTACGTTCAATAATACCTGCAGCAATCAAAGGAGACTGAAATAAATAACTAGCCGTTGCATCTGGAAAATCACTTAATGCCTCTTTTTGTACTGCACTAAATGGGAATGTGACTGATAAGCAGCCCTCTTTATTATGTAGATTCACTACTGTATTACCATCAAACTTACGGCGCTCAATAGTATAGAACTCATTTTTTAAGGCTTCGACTGCATCGTCATCTACTACTACACCAAACTCTTGATTAAAGCGCGCTTTAGAATAAGCGAAAAATGAATCTGCCTCCTTTTTAAATTTCTCATCATAAGCAGATTCAATTTTATCAGTCGTATATACCGCCTGTACATATGCATCACGCGAAATACTTGGATCTGCACCAGGAAGATTTACATTAATTGCATAACTAGTAACACTTACAGAACTCAAGATAATTGCACTTAATAATAATTGTTTTAACATATACTTCTCTCCATAAAACTATAATTTAACTGTATTTTAACATACTAAGAACACAATTATGAATACAATTACAAAACGAAAAAGGTTCCTATTGGTCACTTAGGTGACTATTAGAAACCTCTTATCTATTTACTTTAATTATTAATACCCCTATATTGAACTTGAGGCCTTAAATGGGTCCAGCCTTTGCTAATCAACTCGAGGATTGGCGGTGATCAATATGAGTACATTCAAAGTGTTGTCATTAATGATTTCCTTTGACATACTTGTAGCGACCATTATTATGGCAGCTAAATGAATTGACATCTAGCTAAAGCTAGCTTTTCACGGCATTAGGCTATGAAAAAAGGCCCGACTGAGAAGTCAGACCGTTTCTTCAACATTAAATTCTAGAAGCGAAGTCTGGCGACCAAACCATTTATGCCTCACTTTGATATAAATTATATCATATCTAAACAGGGAAAGAAATCAAGTATTTTCATTTAAAAGTATTTAATTAATCAACGTAAATTTATATATTTTAACATAAACGCTGGAATGGTATGTGAATTACAATATGATGAAACTTTTTCACCACGGACGAAACAAACGTTTCCCTTGATTTCTTTTTTGTTAATTTATCATATTGCTCTATCTGACAAGTAACCATATCATTATTAACAACTATACCTGCATCACTTATCATTACTTTATGATTACACATATATACCTTCTATTTACATACCTAAAAATATTATAGTTTTATAAAAAGTTCAATATCTCCATAAGTACCTGAAGCGGTCCAATATTGTCCTTTTAAACTATTTTTATTTTTGATAACTAATCTAACACACCCACGGTTAATAGGGTTTCTATTTACTACATCTGTTTTAGGATTAGTTATATATGTATAATATAATATTTTTTCACTACACTCAGTAACTATACTAGCAGATGTAGCCGAACTACTAATTTCATCAGTTATAATATTGACGGCTATACATAATAATGATTGTTGTATTCTTACATTAATAGTCTTCTCACCAACACCTTTGGAATGATTATACCTTATGACTCCATTATAATTATTAACTAGTACAGGAGTATTATTAAATGGATCATAACGCCACAACCACTTTTCATATAAAAAAAATAATACTGTCGATATCGATATAGCTATTTCAATAACTCTTATAAAGTCAATATTCAATCCCAATATAGAATATATTATTATTTCAATACTTGATATACCTAATATAAAATAACATATGCTTTTTATAATATAATTATATTGATTTTTAATATCCACAATATACCTTCATTCTTTCTAAAAATAACAGAGTATCTTTTACGCCACAACTTGATTGCTCAAATAGAAATTTTATATCATTAGCTTCTTTCCAAGATTTAATATTTTCACCTTCAGAAAGCAAATAATTTATTACTGCAGCTAGCTTTAACTGATATGTCTCTCCAGAAGTAAATATATGATTTTGAATATTGAATAATAATGATTCTACTAGGAAGGAAGAAATTCCCTCTGCCTCTCTAATATTATCATTTTTCATTTGTAGCAAAATGCTTTTACAAATTCTTACTAACTTCTTGTAATAAGAATTTGTAATTATATTTTTATATCTTCCTTTTTCAATATGAGCTTCAGGATAATTTATAATAGGATTGTTATTAGAGTCATATAGTATCACACCTTTTGTATAAACATTAGAATTTGTACTTAAAGGATTTGCATAATCACGAAAACGTTGTAATGGTACAATATCAGCTTTTACCCTAGAAGTATTACCTCTAACCTTTATTGATTTCGCTCCAACCTCTACTTCTTCACCAAAAAATGTTTTTAGCATTTCAACTATTTGATTCTTATAACATTGAAAATTAAAATCAACCTCAATAAAACCTAAATTCCTAGCAGTACTCAACATAGAAAAGTTTCCAACAAAAGTTGACTCTAGAACCACAGCAATATCTATATCACTGTTAGATTTTACATTAGTATTATTTGCATAGGAGCCCTGAATAAAGAGAGAAATCCGTAGATTTTCTCCCTGTAGTAATGTTGTACTAATCCCATCCTCACGATTCAAAAATTGAGATGAACTTTCAACAAAGTTATGTTTTTTAAAGACATCTTTAATCATCCGTAATGCTCTTTCACATGATTCTTTTTCGGTTTCACTAAGAGGCTTGGTAAATAATTTTAATTGCTCTTCAGTATATCTCATAAATCTCTCCCAATATAATATACATAAAGAGGTAGAAAAGTCCTATTCGGTCTTTTTTACCTCTTTTCCTTACATTTTGACGCCTAATAGGGCTAATTGTTTGGCTATTTCTTTTTCAAGTTGTGCAATTTCTTGATTATCTTGTTCAATCATACGATTGATTTCATCAAGATCAAGTTCTTCTTCTTCCTCAAATGTGTCTACATATCGAGGAATATTTAGGTTATAGTCATTTTCTTTGATTTCTTCGAGAGATGCCACATGTGCATATTTATCAACGTCTTGTCTGTTTCGATATGTTTCAATAATTTTACTAATATTTTCATCGCTTAAATTATTTTGATTTTTACCTTTTTCAAATTCATTGCTAGCATCAATAAATAATACATCGCGTGTCATACGGTTTTTCTTAAATACAAGAATTGTTGTAGGAATGCTTGTGCCATAGAACAAATTCGCAGGCAAACCAATCACCGAATCAAGGTAATTCTTTTCTATAATAGTTTGGCGAATCTTACCTTCTGCCGCACCACGGAATAGAACTCCATGAGGCAAAACAATTGCCATTGTACCTTCATTATTTAGGTGATATAAGCTATGCAATATGAAAGCATAATCTGCTTTAGAAGCTGGTGCTAATTTACCATATTCACTAAAGCGTGGATCTTTAAATTTACTTTCATTATTATCCCATTTAGCAGAATATGGAGGATTTGCAACAACTGCATCAAAGGAACGTGGTCTATCAATCCCATCACGGTCTGGACCATCTGGCCAATCACTTTCAAGAGTATCAGCATTATTTAGTGTCATATTATTATATGTAACACCATGCATCATCAAATTCATTCGAGCCAAGTTATATGTTACCGTATTTAGCTCTTGCCCGTAAAAGCTAACCGCACCTTGACGAGATCCATCAGGCAATTCATTACGAACCGTCAATAGTAATGAGCCAGAACCCATTGTTGGGTCATAGACTGTGAAAGTATCAGTTTGAGATTGTATATTACCAGTAACAATTTTAGCCAAAATTTGACTAACTTCATGAGGTGTATAAAACTCCCCACCTTTTTTACCAGCATTAGCTGCAAATTTACCAATTAAATACTCATAGATTTCACCAAGTATATCTTTACCATTTTCATCTTTATACTCGATTTCATCAATTTTAGTAACAACTGCATTTAAAGTCTTAGTTCTACCTGCTGTTGTTGATCCAAGCCCAGAGTCACCAAGGTTAATATAGTTAAAAATACCTCTGAAATCTGCTGCAGCTTCTTTATTAATTTCAGCATTCTTATTAAAGTTTTCAAATAATCTTTGATAATCACTCGGAATAACGGACCCATTATGAATACTTTCAGTTAAAGAAGCCCATGTATCCTCAGGATTAATAGCATATCCTAATGTACCTGCAATATCAATTAAACAAGCCTCTAAACCTGCGTCTTCGACAAGTTCCTTATATGCCTCATTAACAGATTTGCCATCTGAAATATCAACCAAGTCATTATTAACTAAGTACTCTTCTTGATGAATGGAAAGATATTTATAGAATAAAAATGGAAGAATGTAATCTTTGAAAGAACTTGCATCCATTGTGCCACGCAAATCGTTGGCAATAGCCCACAATTGGCTTGAAATATTCTGTGCTTTTGATTCTGCCATACAAAATCTCCTTTATTAAAATATAGTCTTTGCAGTATTTGCAAGCATTTTATCATCTGTAAGTGGATTGATATAAAAACGACCTAATGCTAGTTTTAAAAACTGTGACAGATCACTCTCATTGTTAATTATAAATTTATTATTTTCAACTCTAAGAGTAATGGCATCAAAGTTAGATGCCTGATCAATCATTTGTTGAATATACTCGGGTTGATCCAGTTTAATTTTAGGATTATCCTTTATAAATGCAATCATTTTCAAATTTCTAATCCCAATATCTCTTGTATAATCTGATAACTCCAAACAAGCACTGTTTTTGAAGGACGCTACTTCTTCTTCATTAGCTTCACGATAAAATATATCTATCCCTTTAAAAATATTATGTATTTTATTAAAGTTTTTAAAATATAATCTATTATTACCATCATAATAAGCATCAATATTACCATCTAACTCGATACCATTAGGAATATTGATTACTTTTAAGGCACTTGAACCTAGTTGTCTACCTTTTATTTGTAAAATAGAAATATTTTCAATTCTCTTAGCTTTAGTAATCTTTTTTAAAAACAACTCATTAGACTCTTTAGGTTTAGTTATTAAAAAATCTATAGCGCTAAAACTATCATCATCAAATGTATTTAAATTAGCAGTTGATTTAAAAAGATTTAAAAAATGGTCAATTATCTCTTCTTTATGATCTAAAAGATCAATAAATAACCATTCATCCAATTCACATTTTGCTTCTGTGTTAAACTCTATTAACTGTGTCTGCTCTGTTATAGGAGACTGATATAATTGAGAAATATCTGATTTCTTTAACTTTAATATCTTATACTCCCGTTTACATTTTGCTAATATCATACTATACCTCTACTTCTATAAATGAAAAATTACTAATACGAACTAATTTTAGTTTCTCCTCATGATTAAAATCTATAAGCTTAATATCGCCTCTTTTTGTATAAACACTATATACATTTCCATTTAAATCCTTAACTTTATATAGTCTATATTTAATCAACCAAAAAATATTGAAATAATACGATTGTTCTAAAAATCTCCACCAAATAACAAACAAGATAAAAATTAGTAAGTATTGTAGAAAAATCGATAGGGCACCAATATTAAGCATGATAACAAATAAACCTATATAAATTGGTATAATATCTTGTTCCATGGGTTGAATCTCTTGGATTATTAATGTGTCACATTCATCACAATTGCGACAATAAAAAAAAACTAAACATAAAGCAAATACCGACAATATAATTATTACCACTACTATCATTAACCAATAATATTCAATCAGCAAATGAAATGGATTATTAAATAAATATAATATTCCCCCTGCTGAAAAAGAACTTAGGCTTAGAAAAAAACGATACATATATGCTCTCCATACATCAAACAAACAATTGTTGTAATAAGGATTTCTTTTGAATCTGTAAGTGTTTTAACTTACGCTGATGAAGGGTAATAATATTGTCTAACTTCTCAAAAAGAATAGAAATCTCTTTTTGTTCATTAAATAGCGGAAATATTAAATTAACTTCTTGTAAATCAGAATTATGTAAATGAACTACTGACTTTCCTTGAGCTCGTTTGCTCAACTCTTTTTGTTGTTCTCCATTTGAGATAGTAAGTGCTAAAAATGTTGGATGCAATAACTCCTTCACTTTTATTACATTCAAATCACCACCAATAACAATTCCTTGATTTTCAACAACTGAAGCACGAGAAATATCTTCTGCAGTTTCACCTGATGCTGGAACTATTACTTCACCACCTTGACTAATAACTGATTTATCTTTTAATTCAACAAATGTATCTACATTCTTAATAGTAGTTTCATAATTTGTATAAAGACGACCATACAGGATAATTGGACTTCCAGAAGGTACTAAATCTGATTTGGAATAACCATTGCCTTTTGAGAATGTAGCTATATCGCCTAACTTACGCTGTTCCCAAGCATCAGTAAATCCAGGAAAACGAAGTTCAGGATATCGTTCTCCATTTTTTGGAAAAAGTTTCTGAAGCAACGCTTTTTTCTTTAAATTTAAGTGGTCAAGCTTACGCTGATGAAGAATAATAAATTTATCTAAAGTATTTAATAATGTCCCAATTTGTTTTTGTTCAGCTAAATTAGGTACTAAAACTGTTTCTTTCAAAAAGTCTTTAGCAACTAAGTTTGTCATCATTGTAGTTTTTTTTGTGCATCTTGAAAGAACTTTTCCCATTATTGGTTCATAATTTATATAATATTTCCAAAAATAAATATCATATTTAGCAATAGGTCTAAATACTTCAAAAACATGAGATATAATCCCATCACCTATAGTGTTTTCTACAAATCTGCCATAAGCAAAATCTTTACTCTTATTTCCCTCAAAGGCGATCTCACCATATCGGAATATATTATAAGTCTTTAAATATTCTTCATTAGAAACTTTTGCATCAACTTTATAATACATATTCGCTACAGAGATAATTTTATTAAGTGAATATGATAAATCGTTTTTTTCAGAGATTTTCTCATATAACTCACTAAACTTACACTGTTTCCAATCTTCAGTAAACCCAGGAAATCGTAATTTGGGTACTCTCCGTTTTTCTTTACTCATCATAACCTCGCTTTTCTTTTATCATAACAACACTACCTTTCATTAACATAAGAATCTGCAAATTTATATAAAGCTGCCACAAGTTCATTACCATATTTAATTTTATTAAGGCTTACAATATCCGCATCTTGTGCTTTTGTTTGATATTCTGCACGTGCATCTTTTTTTAGCTTACTAATTCTACCAGTACTATCTAAATCCTGTTTACCAGCGGTATGTCGAGAAAACAGATCTAATATTTCGTCATTACTGATGACATCAATAATTCCCCATTTTAAGCGAAAATCGAAAATATCATCTTTCATAATCATTGTATTTACATCTTCAATGACTTCCAAACTAGTTAACTTTACAGGATATTTGATTTCTTTTCCTTCTGGTGGGTACGTACCATTATAAATTGCATCAACTGCATTATTAATTTGTTTTGCATAATGGCGATCATCTAAAGCCATTGCAAAATCATTAATTTTATCACGATAATCAGCAGCTGCATCCATACGTTTTTCATGAACAGCATTCATTAACTCTTCGATTAATTCAGTGAGATAGTCATAGTTAACACTAATTTGCTTTACATGTATCATACGTAGTTCAATTTGAGCAACTGGTACATCATGATTTTCAGCAATACGTTCTTTTAAATCGTTATACAGAGATGTGGTTAACATTTCTTCCTGTTCAGGTGTCATCCCAAGCAATGTAACAAGTTCATCTGGATTATCATAGTCAAACCCGATGCCTTCACCATTAACACCATCTGGATCATATTGTTTTAGCTTTGACATTCCAGCACTATATGTACGCATAAGATTAAACATTTCTTCTTGCTTAGCTTCACTAGCAGGAACTTCTGTAAAGTTATCCGTCATATCTGCAAGACGATCTACCACTTGTTTTACTTCTTCAAATTGTTCTTTGAAAGGTTTGGCTAAAACACCACTATCAACTAAAACTTTTGTATCTACTAATGTGTCTTGTACATCAGCAGAGTGTTTATTTGCATAAATGCTCAACGCTCGGTTCATGAGTTCTTCGTTTTTAGCTGGCCATCTGTAATTGACTATACGGCCCCATGGCTTTCCTTGATTATCGGCAATACGATTGGTTCTAGAATACGCCTGAATTAACATTGCATCCTTTAATGTACGATCCACATATAGTGTATTTAGTTGTGGTGCATCAAAACCAGTCAATAATTGATCCACAACGATAACTATATCTAAATATTGTCCATCTTGTGCTGTACGATTTAAACGTGTTGTTAAATCTTGTGTATAACCTGATACATCATCTAGGCCAAAACTAGTACTAAACATTTTATTGTAATGTTTCATAGCACGTAATAGACCATCATTTGTAGTTAATTGGTTATCACTATTATTAGTACTCATGCTGAAAGTAATACCAACTTTTAACGTAGGAAGCCCTTGCTTTTGGCGTTCTTGATTCACTCGGTCAAATTCTTCAAAGTACATTAGTGCCATTGGTGTGCTTGGTCTATTCCCACCTACATGTGTAGTAAGCATAGCATTATAAGCACCATCATTAGAGCGATTTCTCCAGTTTTTAAAGATATCTTCTACAACCAATTTTACGTGATCTTGATTATTATCATAAAAACTAGGCTCTATCATATCATCCATATCATCATCAGTAAGATTAGCAATCTTTCGTTCAATATCGAGCCCATTCCAATTAGGATATTTCTTTTCATAGAACTTCGGTAAGTATTCAAGTTTCATTTTGTCTTCTGCAATTGTAGTTTCAAAATCCACTTTAAAACCTAATACATTTTTATCTGCAATAGCTTCGCGAATAGTATATGCATGTAACAACTTACCAAAGACCTCATGTGTCTTAGTACCTTTTTTACCGACCACCTTATCAAACATAGGTGTTCCTGTATAGCCAACCCAAGCAGCACCTTTGAATACTTTTTGTAAGTCCTCAAAGCTTTCACCACCGGTAGACCTATGTGCCTCATCAACAATAAACACAAAGTTTTTCTTAGGCACTACAAAGTCTTTACGATTAATGAGAGTATTTAGTTTTTGTACAGAAGTAACAATGATGCCATACCCTTTTTCATTTAATTTTTTCTTTAACGATGAAGTATTCTCTGTTCCACCAACGGTATCAAATTGTTTACCATCAATATCAATAGAACCTTCAGGGTCATATGCCTTATAATTTGATTCAGTTTGTTTCGTTAATGCGATACGGTCAACGACAAATACAACCTTATCTACATTTGGCATGCGACTCGCCAACCAGGCAGTTTTGAAACTAGTAATCGTTTTACCTGATCCTGTTGTATGCCAGACATAACCTAATTTATTAATTGGCAAATCGAAATCAGCCCGTTTTAATTCATTTAAAACTGCTTTTGTTGCATATACTTGATAAGGACGCATAACCTTAAGCATTTGTTTATTCTTAGTACCGTCAAGAATAGTAAACAATGTAGACATTTGATGTGCCATTGGTATGCTAAGGAACATATCTGCAAAGGTGGTCCAATTGCGAACAACCTTGTTATCATTAGGATTTTGCCATTCAAAAGCAAAGTCTTTATTAAACAAATCCACTGTAGTATTCGCCATATATTTAATTCTATTTGGCGTCATTGCAACTAGAATTTGAACTGTTGAGAAAATATCACTGTATTGTTTCTCTTGAATATATTGATGCATTTGATTTAATGCTTCATCTACATGATGTTTAACAGATTTTTCCTCAACTTGAATAATAGGTAAACCATTAATAAGTAGCGTTGTGTCAAAACGGCGTTCTGGACGACCTGCAATTTGCGGCTCTCGCTTAATTTGACTAACTACTTGATAGACAGTATTACCTGCCCCAATTTGTTTTTGATCAAATACTGTTAAAAATACATGACGGCCATCATCTAGGTCAACCTCTACTTGGGATACGCCATTGATACCATATAGAAACTGCCCTGCTTGATATGGTGTATACAGTTCATTAATTACCTTTTGAACTTGTTTAAATTCTGTATCACTTAATGGTTGTGTCAATTGATTTTGATTCAATTGATATAAAATCTTGCGAAAGTTATCCCAAAGTGCCTCTGTTGTTTTTATAGTTGGCTCATATTTCCAAAGTTTACTTTTATAAACCTTCATATTACCATAAGCATCTATTGTATCACCTATTTGATTAGAGTTAGCTGTATTAGTTACAATCCCAGTTGATAATTGCTCAATTAATTTATTTTCAAATTCTAGCTCTGTCATATTAGTTTACTCCCTGTAACATAATAATTACTTTACGATATGTGTTATCTGCCACACGCTGTTTTAATGATCTTAGTCGTAATTGTTTAAAATAAATATCCCCCATAATACGTTGCGTTTCAATTGATGGTAGTTTTGGTAACTGTATTTCTTTTAATAAGCTTAGACTATATCTTACAACCTGACTTCCCTGTAGGTTTTGTTTGAACTGCTTTCTAATTTTAGGATTCTCATTAATCAAATAAGCCATAAACTTTTTGTCTATTGGTGTATTCAAAAGCTCCATCCGAACATAGTTTTGAGTAAAAAGATACCCTTCATGATCTGCAGTAACAAGTGTAGCCATGCCAGATATTGTACTAAATATTAAATCACCTACTTTAAGAGTAGAGCCTTTATATTCTGTACGAATTTGTTTCCTATCACTCCTAGGTCCAGGTACACCAGTTAAATCTTCATACAATTCGTTCTGTCCATACAAGGTATATAACACTGCATCTTTACTAGTGCTTTCCTCCAATCGATATTGTGATACCCCTGTATTACTATGAAATATATCTTTAATATACACTATGTCACCTCTTCCTAAAAAACAATTTTCATTTTATATTTATCTTTGCATGTAAAAAAATTACACTGTATAACTTTTAACTTAAGTATACAGTGTAATCCATATAAAAGCAATTATGATTTTGTAATTTTTAAAAATTATGCTTTTTCATTCTTTATCTGTTGTTCACGAATAGATTTTAATGTTTCATCTGATTCATTCTTCCATGCTATCAAACCATTTGATTTTGACCAATGAGAAAATTCGCTGCTGTTGACGGACTGTTTAATAAGACGTCTTCAAGTAAACAATTATTCTAATCTTTAGGTGCTCTGTCTCTACGATTACGTAAAGATTCAGAAAGATGAGGTACTGATTTCTGTGAAACTTTACTCCCTGTTAATAATAAGAATCCTTCATTAGTCTCTTTTGCGGTTCTCCATACATCTTCATTATTTACACACTGACGCAAATATAATAAATTATCACTTGTTGTGCTAATATCTGAAGTTACATTATTTACAGGTGTAAAAAGTTTTTTACCGAGTAGACCAATTGGCATCATGTTCCATCAATCTTAAAAGAACGCCCTTATCATTTTTCCTTAAACCCGCTTATCCTATGTATACCATTGCTTCATCATTATCATTTGTACCAAAGAGCATATATATTGAACTTTGATTTAATGCGGGAATATCTTTACTTTCGTTTAGTAAAGCACGTGGAATTTTATAAACTACACCAGTCTAATTAGCTAAAGTACATTTAGTACGTCCTGTAACCTCACCATCTAATAAAAATAAACTTACATTTTTTGATTTTTTCATATATCAATACCTCTCCACAAACATTAATTCATTATATTTTCATTTTATATTATAACCCCAGAAATTTAAAGAGATATTATTTCCGTCCCACCAATCCATAGCTCATATCCACCAGCATCTTTAATTTTTCCTCATCCTCATATCGTTCTATATCCACCGATATCCAGTGTTGTTTATTCATATGATATGCAGGATAGATCCCATTTTCACGAATTAAGTTAGGAATTAAATCAGGTTCGCATTTCAGATTAACTATCTCTATCGGTTCATTTATATTAAGTCCTAATCGAACACCTCTAATATTAAAAATCAAAGCGAACCACTTTTGATTATTTTTGCGTCGAATTACTACATAGTTAGGGTATTTTTCCCATGGATTGTCCAAATCACAAATATATTCTTGCTGAATATATTGAATTAGTTCATTACGATTCATTACATTCGACCTCTGCTTTCAAAATAATTTATTTAGTATATCTGTGAATCCCCCCTATGGTCCTCCTAGTTATATTGATTTATCTACCAATTATTCATACGATTAAAATACTCAATCGCCTCCGGACTAAATTCAATAAATGTAACGCCATCATTAAACGGTCCCAATACATATGGTTGATATATAAGTTTTACATAGCCGTTACCAGGTAAGTAGTAATTATCCGTAACATCCATTATATGTTTATATTTTGGTAAATACGTCTTTCTTTTACTAGCACTTGTGTAAAAGTTTAATATATCTTCATTTATGCCATCTTCTAACTGTTGAGCATTAGCAATTCTTACATAGTTATATAAAGGAATCCTTTGACCGGTATTTTTATCATACACCAAGCCTCTAGTGCTATAAGTTCCATGAGCTGCACCTTTATAATTCTTACCTGTATTTAGCAAAATAGAGATAACCTGATCATCTTCATAAGTAACTTCATAACCTTGAAAAACCTCATAAGCTATACCATTATAATAATCCTCTTTTGCTTTCAATACATAGCTCCAAATGTCATTAAAAATAGCGATTTGTGCAACTTTATTATCTGTATAGACGACTGGATATGTTAAACGTAGTTTTCCCTCTACTATAGTTTCAGATACAACGCTTGCATAGCCAACCCCTGCTACCATAATTCCTAAAGCAGTAGCGATACATAGTTTTTTTAACATTCCCATTATGAGTCCCCCCTTTTAATTAAGCACCTCATAAAAAGATTCCTTATTGTCTAATTTCTACATACTAAATAGAATATCCTTTTTTCAAAATATAGTTATCATGTTCAATTAAACCTTTGAATTCTCATTAATTAAAATAGATATTCATTATTCTCCCTTAAGTAATAAAACTAATTGTATAATACAAAATTTACATAATACAAATAATCACAAGAACTTTTATTTTACCATACAAAAAAGGACCCTCCAAAGAGAGTCCTTTATGTATCTTGTTTTGCTATTAAGCGTTTTTAGCTACTTCAACAAGTTTAGCGAATGCTGCTGCATCAT
>NZ_CALLVP010000084.1 GCF_938010505.1 uncultured Veillonella sp.
TTAATATAGAAACGATCAACTTCACCAGGTGCCACTATCTCTTCGATACCTGCAATATCAAATAGAGAGACCTTTGCATTGTTCCGTTCCCCTTCAAAGATTTTTTGTGCTGCGTAATAAATAACCCCCATCTGAACTTCAAAACCTATGAAGTTAGCATCTGGATACGCTTCAGACATGCCCGCAATAAAGCGACCTTTCCCTGTCCCTAATTCCATGTATAATGGGTGTTCAGGATGCTCAAATAATTCACGCCATTTGCCTTTGTGCTCTTCTTGGCCAGACAAAATGATGTGAGAGTCATATTCGTGAATTGCTTCATCAATCCACGGCTTTCTACGAAGGCGCATACTTTCTCCTTACATCTATTTTTAATGATATGTTTACATTTGTTTATATTTATTATTACAGGTCATATACCTATCTTATTAATTATAGAAAAGGGGACCTTAAACGTCAATTACATTCTATGGATTTAATCCTAATCACTGGAACTGTGAAAGTAGAAGCCATAAGAAAAGACCTACTTCCGAAAGAAGTAGGTCTACATTTTATTGGAAAATCATAGTTTCTAGATTTTCAATTTGATATTGACTTAAGCCAAGTTCAGATAAACTCTTTTCAGCTGCAGTAAATAGATTATTTTTACCAACTCGAGTGCCTAATGCAGCTGCAGCAACCAATTCACGATCCAATTTACCTAGGCGTGAGCGATTACGGTTTTGAGGTTTTGGTTTTTTCATACGGAACGTATTATATTGAACCCCCTCTTTCACTTCCTCAGCTTTCGGCTTAGTTAGAGGCGCCCCATTAGTGCCATTCCCCAATAAAGCACTAAGTCCAGTTTGCTTTGTAACTAATTTTTCATACTCATCGCCAAACTCAGGACGCTCATCACGTAATTGAGAAAATGTAGCTAGCGCCGCATTCATTTGCTTCAAACCCGCAGCAGAATAAAGTTGACGAATCGCAATACTCACCTCTTGCGGTGTCAACGTACCTCGCTCGATAGCAGAAGCAATTGTGCTCTTTAATGCCTCTTGATCACCAGACGCTGTGTAACGGCCGATTTCAACCAAATCTTTTTGACGTGCATTAAGTTCTTTTGGCGTATATATATTTATCTCAGATATAGATGGTGCCTGTTTTGAAGGTTGTTCTCCCGCCCCATTAGCCTCAAACATATAGCCACCGGCGACGATGGCCACGGCTAATGTTAAGGTTAATACTCTTTTCAACGTCTTACAATCTCCCTTATCATTAATACTAATTGTATAATACTGCAATAGTAGCGTATATTATCAATGGATTTATTCTACTGTTCTACTGTAATACATACTGTAGATATTATTATATAATACTTCATCTAATTTTTATAGTCCTATTCGAAAAAAATCTATAACATTTTAACAAATTATATATATCTATCTATAAAAATTATATAATTATAAACTCTACTTAACAATGAGACCAAATACAATACTATTACTTTATTAAATAGACTTTTTACATCTAAAAAATAAAGATAAGAAACTTATTTTTTACCATCACAAATCAAGATTTATATAAGTAAGTTCTCTGTATAAAAAAAGTAGATATCCCCAAAAGATATCTACTTCTATGCACCATAAATTACACATAATACGATATAAATTTGTGTCATTTTCTGGTTTATAAAACAAGACCCAATTACATATTTACTTATTTGGGCTTTCATATATAGTTTTATAGCCACCCTCCGTAACAACCACGATTTGTTCAATTTCCTCTGTTGGATCCTCCGTAAAAGTAAAACTTTCACCAGCATCAAAGGATGCACTCGTCCCACAAGAGGAACTCAAATCGCGCGGCACAGGACGAAGTTCTATATTACTTACCCCTTCAGGAGCTTCACGCTTGAAGCGAATCGCTCCGAAGTGAGAGTAAAAAGTAGCGATATATTTCATAAACACTCAATTCTAGCTAACAATACCGAATAGGATAGGATAGGATAGGATAGGATAGTAAAGTATAATTATAGTATACGATAATCATACTTTACGTTAATCATACCATACATAATCTAAACATTTACACTCTAAGCATATGTAGCCTAAGTATATGCAATTTACGCATTTGAACGTTTTGTATTAAGCACCGCAATGATGAGCGCCACTACAAAACCTATCCCTACAGCGATTTGACCATTCAATGTAGGACCAGCGCCAGAAGCAGCTAAACCAAAGTTATGAGCAAATGCTGCGCCAGCTGCAAGGCCAAGCACAGTAACAGCAGAATCAGAGTTGCCTTCGCCAGTCATAATCAATTGACGCAATGGGCAACCACCGAGCAATACGCTACAAAAACCAGCGAGAGCCATGCCAAGGAAGTTCCACAAACCATCAGTATGAGAAACCGGTTGGTTTTCAAAACCAAGGTGGAAGTTACCGAAGCTAATGTTTACCGCAAACACGCCAACGAGAACTGCGATGTAGCCAAAAACAAGTACGGATTTTTTGAATAAGAATAGATCGCGAAAACCACCCACTGTACATAGACGGCTATATTGAGATAAACCACCTACTACAAGGCCAGCGGCTAAGGAAATAAGCCAAGGCGCATGCATGGCACCGGGCCCTTTTTGACTAAAGAAGATAAACGCAGGGGCTGTAACTACTAATACGAGCAACCCAACTTGGATAGCTGGCATGATAGCAGATTCTAATTTGCTCAATGCATACGTACGTTGTAAAGAGTAACCGCGTTTTAAGAATATAGTACCAATCCCTACGCCCCCGGCAAAGCCAGCGATACCAAATAGAGCATTCAGGTCACCGCCACCAAGGCGCAAAATCATGCGAAGTGGACAACCAAGGAACATCAATGCACCGATCATAACAAAGAAACCGAGAATAAATCGAATAATCGGAGAGGAACCACCTTTACTTTGATGCTCACCACGGATCATGGACAATACATACGCCCCTAAAATAAGGCCGATAACTTCTGGACGAATGTATTGTACAGGTGCAGCTCGATGCATACCAAGAGCACCTACGGTATCACGAATAAAGCACGCAATACAGAAGCCCATATTAGCTGGATTGCCAGCCAACACAAGGAATCCTGCAATAGCGCCGATAATAAGGCCAGCAATAATTAAATTTCGTTTTTCATGAGACCCACTCATAATAATCTCCTTTCAACCTAACTACACTATAACTATATGAGTATATGCTCTTATCCTATCAAACATTATACTCATGATATAATAACCATAAATACACCTTGTTATTCATGGAGATTACCTATGAA
>NZ_CALLVP010000085.1 GCF_938010505.1 uncultured Veillonella sp.
AGAAGATTGAGATGGGCATCCGCCACAATCACTGCTGCTACCGCAACCCATAGTATACACCTACTTTCTTGGAGGAACTACCTCACATCTATATGTAAAACCTTTTGTTTATATGGTAAATACAATGTATCTACTGTTACATTGTATCACGTCATATCAAAAATTATCAATATATTACTCGCCACAGAATTCTTTAGTTAAAGCACCTAGAATTTCCATGCCCTTTGTAATTTCTTCTACAGTTGGTACCGTATAGCTCAAGCGGAACGCATGACCTTCCCCTGCACCATCCGCTGCAAAGGCACCGCATTTAATAATCCCTACATTGCGGTCCATACACGCTTCGAAAAATTCATCACAGTTAACTTCAGCCGGCATAGTCATCCATGCAAACATGCCTCCAGTAGGCTGCGTTAAATGAACTTTAGAGCTGGCATACTTATGAAAAGCATTAAGTAAAGCATCACATTTCATTTTATATACTTTTCGCACATTATCTAAATGTTCATCATAATCAATCGTATCTAGCACTTTAGCTACTACTTTTTGAGTTACTAATGGCATTTGCCCTGCCGTATTATTTTTTAATGCTTGAATAGCTTCAATAACTTTAGCTGGACCAAATAAGAAACCTACACGCAACCCTGCAGACAATGTCTTGGAATAAGAACCAGCGTAAAGAACGCGATTTTCTGTATCAAAAGATTTAAACGTCGGAATGTATTCTCCAGCAAATCTAATTTCACCATATGGATCATCTTCATAGATAAACAAATCATATTTAGATGCAATAGCGTAAATCTCCTTACGACGTTCCAACGGCATCGTAATGCCTGTTGGATTTTGGAAGTTAGGAATGAGGTAAATATATTTTCCCTTGCCAGATTGAGCAGCTTTTTCTAATTCGCTGGGAATCATGCCGTGCTCATCTGTTTTAATACCTAATGCTTTACCACCCATGTTTCGAACGGAATTAATAGCACTAGTGAAAGTAAACTCATCCATGTACACTTCATCGCCTGGTTCTAATACAGTAATCGGTACAAGACCTAATAATTGACCCGCCCCATTAGAAATAATAAGACCTTGACCTTCTGGGTTCATTTTATGTGTTTTTACCAGACGTTCCAATGTTAGTTCTGCAAGACGTGCATCGCCTTGCATAGGCCCATATTGTAAAAGACTCATAGGATTAGAGTGAACCACTTCGTCAAAAGCCTTTTCAATAACCTCAACTGGAATTGCTTCAGGAGCAGGATTACCGATACCAAAGCTGATAAAACCTTCTACCCCTACACCACGTTCGAATACTTCACGAATAAAATTAGGACCTTTTAAGGTTACTCGTTCAGGAAGAGAAAAGCTCATACTATCGCCTCTTTCATATATAATAAGTTCAAAATTTTGACTAAGATTAGAAATTGTTACGCCTCAGGATCGTGCTCTTGTTCCGCATTTTTCTTATCCATATAGCTCTTGTACACTTTCCATAGTATAAAGTACACTACGCCAGCAACAACTACAATAATTCCTAAGCGCCCCATATTCTCTTGGAAGTTAACTATATCTGTACCAATAGCCACTTCTAAAGCTGTAGATGGGAACTTACCGATTAAATTCGCTAAGATATAATCTCTCGGTTTAATCTTACTAATGGCGCCTAATGCAGTAATGACACCAGACGGGAAATATGGTAAAGACCGGGCAAATAACATGACCACAAAACCATTTTTACCGGAGAAATCATCTACTTTCATCAATACTGTACTCTTGGCAATCAACTTGTCCGCTGTATCACGCAAGAAGTAACGCATAATATAAAAGCTAATAACTACCCCAATTGTTTCTGCTAGCCAAGAAATAATGATGCCTGGCCACAAACCGAATACCAAACCATTTGCAGTTGAAATAAAAATGGATGGCAAGAATCCTACAGCATTAACGAAAATATCGAGGACCATACTCACAACCATAGCCATAGGACCAAAGCTTTGAATATACTCTGCTATTTCCTCCATAGATCCACTCGTAGCCAAGTGCCACATGGTCGGATAAAACGTAGGATCTACAATATTTATGACAATTAATAGGATAATAAAACCTATTCCTGCTATTAACTGTACCCAGCCCTCACCAGAGGGCTTTAAATTTCTTTTACTCATATATACCTCATTTTATAGAAACTATTTCTATTATATCACGGGTTCTATAGAACAGTTGTAAATAGTTACATTTATTTATGACCAATTTCATTAGCCATTTTAACCACACATAATGATAAGTTATTATACAATTTTAATAGCATAATAATTAATTATAGATGTATAATACTAGTATAACGAGAATATTCTTAATGAAAGAAGGTAAATTATGGTATCAGCAGGTCAAACAGCTACAGCAACTGTTACAGTAACAGAATCTAATATTGCAAAAACTATGAAATCTGGTTCTTTAGAGGTCTTTGCTACACCAGCTATGTGTGCTCTTATGGAAGAAGCAGCTCAAGCCGCAGTGCAACCCCATTTAGAAGAAGGTGAAGGCACGGTAGGTATTTCCCTTTCCATTACGCATGAAGCCCCTACACCTTTAGGTGCCACAGTAACCGCTAAAGCAACGGTCAGTGCTGTAGACGGCCGTAAAATCACCTTTGATATTGAAGCCTCTGATGGCGTTGGTATCATTGGTCATGGCACACATGAACGGTTTGTAATTAACAACGAAAAGTTTATGTCCAAAGTACTAAGCCGAGCAAAGTCTAACTAATTAGAACTAGAATATGTATCAATCAAAATCAATAGTTTAATAATATCTCAATGAAATGAATAACGGCATCTATCAGACGATAGATGCCGTTTTTATTACTTTCACATTTACATAATTCAAGAAAGAATTAGCAAATTTCAACGATCCAACCTTCTGGAGCTTCGATTTCACAGTGTTGAATGCCGAGTAATGTGTCATATAATTTTTTAGTGATAGGGCCCATATCATCCATACCAGCAGGTACATGGATATCACCATCTTTAGTGTGAATCAAACCTACAGGTGAGATAACTGCTGCTGTACCACAAAGACCAACTTCAGCAAAATCTTTCAATTCATCTACGTGTACAGGACGATGTTCTACCTTCATACCAAGGTAATGTTCTGCTACGTACATCAAAGAACGACGTGTAATAGATGGCAAAATACTATTAGATTTAGGTGTTACTAATGTGCCGTCTTTAGTAATAAAGATGAAGTTAGCTCCACCAGTTTCTTCAACATGTGTACGAGTAGCCGCATCAAGGTACATATTTTCTGCGTAACCTTCATTGTGTGCATCTGTAATAGCGTACAAGCTCATAGCATAGTTTAAGCCAGCTTTAATATGACCAGTACCATGAGGAGCGGCACGGTCAAAATCAGTAGTACGGATTTTAATCGGTTTAGCACCACCTTTGAAGTATGGGCCTACTGGTGTAGTTAAGATACGGAATTGGTATTCATCTGCCGGTTTTACGCCGATAACAGAATTTGTCCCCATCATGTAAGGACGAACATAAAGGCTTGCACCGTGACCATATGGAGGAACAAAGTCTTTGTTTGCTTTTACCACTTCTTTTACAGCCTCAATAAAGCGACCTTCAGGTAACTTAGGCATTACAAGACGTTCTGCAGATTCATCTAAACGAATTGCGTTAAGATTTGGGCGGAAACATACAATACGTCCGTCTTTAGTGTAATATGCTTTTAAACCTTCAAAAATAGTTTGGGCATATTGGAACACACTAGCACATTCGTTTAACACAACATTAGAATCAGTGATTAAACCACCTTCATCCCATTTACCATCTTTATATGTAGATAAATAACGGTAGTCAGTTTCTATATAACCGAAACCGAGATTATCCCAATCGATATTCTTGCTCATAACAATGACCTCCATTTATATTGATATACTTTTAATCTTATCACTATAATCGTGTAATTTCAATAGATTCTATAGAGTCTATAGAGTTTATTGTTATTATCAATATATGATCTCGATGTCCTTATCAATGATGAATTTGGTACGACTCAAATCAAAAGGTACATCGTAACGTGTGTGGTATGAAATAGATTCTACACGACCAGTACGAACCTTATTATCAGACCCAAAAGGGACTTTTACAATATCCCCTTCATATATATCATTCCTATCGGTACGATAGTAAAATTCTTGGTCAACCTTAAAAATATATACAGCGCAATATGTATATAGCCCCCTATCAGATGTATGATGGGATTGTAAAAACTCTTGTAAAGATTTATCTCTTGTATGAGTACGTATAAAACTAATTAGATTTTTATACCAAGCGGGTACATACTGATCTGTTAGATTTCCTATATAGAGTGTATCAGCTTTATGGGCCCATTTAATTCGTACTGTTAGAACACCACCACGGGCAGGGTCTCTATCAAGGTCATTACTTTCACTAAGACTAAAGGTATTTAAATTATACAATGCATCACCAAGATGAAAGTCAATATCTTGTTTCAACTGGTGAATCATCTGTGTATCTACATAATCGCTATGACTTTGGCTAGTATGCCCAAATTGCTTACTCTTACAATCAATGGAAATAGAAGACCGATTCCAATTAAAACTCAATGTATTTACATCACCATATTCTTGATATATATTTTTTTGCACTTCAATATGAATCTCTTGAATTCTATCTTTTTCACGATTCCCATCAAACAAAAGCAATGTAGGCGCACCTAAAATTTGTCTAAATAGTATAGACATGGCCCTCATATCATTATCAAAGGGAAATTCATATATGAATTCCTGCCCCTCAGTGTTGATGAGCTGCACTTGAACAGCACACTCATCCTCACCATATAGGACAATATTATCAGAAAACCTATGCTCCATAAGCTCTAGTAAAAATTGTTTTTGAGTCTTTTCAATTAAGTACTCCGTAGTATTGAAGGATTCTATTTTACCCTCTACAGGTTTCGAAATATGCTCCCATTTAATGCCATACGTAACACTAATGGTTTCCTTAATAGAAATATGTTGTATCTCTTCAATATAATAATCTTTACGATTTAATTTCACTTCCTTTGGAACGCCATCTGGTAAATCACCATACCAACTACCTATACTTATAATGTTACAGGACGCTACGGAACCTATAAATTCATCTGTCATATTTCTATGCATATACATAGGATATCCTCCTTTTATTACTTTTTTTTTAATATAACAAATAGAATGTGACAAAAATGCCTCTATATAATTATTCCGTCAACAATATTCTTTATATACCTATTTATATTATAATTAGCTTAAGATATATATGTCCCATCTCTTAAGGAGGTATCTCTCATGAAAGAATCTACTAACCGTACCCTAATTTCCAATCCGAAAAGTATTATTTGTATTGGTTTAAATTATGCAGATCATATTGCAGAAACTAGTCTCGCTACTCATGATTTTCCAGAAATCTTTATGAAAACCTCTACTGCCCTAGCAGGCAATCATGATGCAATTACTATTGAAGATGAATCCTTGCATTATGATTACGAAGGCGAACTGGTAATTATCATTGGAAAATCTGGTAAAAATATTCCTCGAGAAAAAGCTATGGAACATATCTTAGGATATACCGTTGGCAACGACGTATCTGCGCGCACATTACAATTTAGAGGCTCCCAATGGATTCTCGGTAAATCGTTAGATAATTTTGCCCCTATTGGCCCTACGATTATTCCTCCTCATGTATTTGATTTTGAAAGCGCTACTATTACGACCACTGTTAATGGCGAAGTACGTCAACAAGCTAAATTACAACAAATGATATTCAAGCCGGACGCTATTATAGAATTTGTATCTCAGTATATTACACTACAAGAAGGTGACATTATCTTTACGGGTACTCCTAGTGGTGTTGTGCTCGGTAAAAATGAAAGTAAATACTCTTGGCTTAAGCCTGGTGATACTGTTTCTATTACAATTAGCGGTATTGGTACCTTAGAAAACCAATTCATTTAATACGGGTAATTAATATAGACAAATGATTAAAACATTGTATCTACTTATATCTTGAGAGATAATAAAATCTTTATATTAAATACAACTACGTATAACTAAATATAATTTAATCTAAAAAGAGATTACCTTTATGTATATCTATCTATACATAAGAGTAATCTCTTTTCTTATTTTTACTTTGTTATTAATTTGTTTGTTATTATCTATAGTTGATATTAACTATTAATTTATTTATGCTTCGCCTCTAGGTCTAGCATATATTTCTTTCGATCAAGACCACCAGCATAACCAGTTAGTTTACCATTGCTACCGATAACACGATGACAAGGAATGATGATAGAAATAGGATTATGACCTACGGCACCTCCTACTGCTTGGGCAGACATCGTATCTTTTCCTTGGTGCTTTGCAATCTCTTTGCCAATATCACCATAGGTAGTAGTTGCTCCATAAGGGATTGTTTGTAACACAGCCCATACAGATTTACGGAATTCAGTGCCTTCTAATTTAATAGGGGGAATAATAAAAGGCTTATTACCAGAGAAGTATTGATCTAGCCACATTTTAGTCACTTCAAAAGGACCTGTTAGTTGCTCAATATACTCCGCATCATCATAACTTGGAGCATGAGCTTCATCAATAAAAAATAAATCTGTTAAATATGATAATGTACCAAGCA
>NZ_CALLVP010000086.1 GCF_938010505.1 uncultured Veillonella sp.
GACTCTAGTTCAGTATTTTTCTTTGTCATACTGGCCTCTTTCAAAAAAAGCACTTGTCCCTATATATAATTACATAGACGACAAGTGCTTACAGTGCAAATGTTACGATATATGGGGAATAAGATTCCATGAAAAGATCTAGCCCCAATACATATCAATGAGTATTAGGCACGTTCGATGTATTGTCCTGTACGAGTATCAATACGAAGTACATCATCTACTTCAATGAAGAGAGGTACTTTTACAGTGTAGCCTGTTTCTAATACAGCTGGTTTGTTACCACCAGTTGCAGTATCGCCACGGATGCCAGGATCTGTTTCAACTACGCGAAGCTCAACAGCTACAGGCAAGTCAAGACCGATTACGATACCTTGGAAGAACATGATAGAAACTTCCATATTTTCAAGAAGGAAGTTTTTAGCATCACCTAATTGTTCAAGGGTAAGTTCAACTTGGTCGTAAGTTTCGTTATCCATGAATGTATAAGCGCCATCAGATTCGTATAAGTATTGCATACGACGACGATCAACATGTGCTTTTGGCACTTTTTCACCTGCATTGAATGTACGCTCTACTACGGAACCAGTTTGCAAGTTTTTCATTTTAGTACGTACGAATGCAGCACCTTTACCTGGTTTAACGTGTTGGAAATCAACTACTTGCCATACATTACCGTCGATTTCAACGGTTACACCTGGGCGAAAATCATTACTGGAAATCATCTAACTCTTCTCCTTCTAAATACTTAGTTCAATTAACTCTTTTGGACTGTGTGTCAACACCTCATAGCCGTCAGATTTGACGATGACACTATCCTCTATTCTCAATCCGATAGTACCGGTAATATAAATTCCAGGCTCTACCGTAATGATCATATTTTCTGTAAATACCGTATCGGATTTAGTATTAGCTACTGGTTCTTCGTGAATTTCAAGACCTAAGCCATGACCAGTACCATGATTAAATTCCTTGGTATATCCATATTCTTTAATATAATCACGACAAATTGCATCTAATTCTTTACCAGTAATACCAGCTCGAACAGCTGCAACGCCGCGTTTTTGTGCTTCTAAAACTATACTATACAGCTTTTTTTGTAATTCTGATGCAGGACCCATTACAATAGTTCTCGTCATATCAGAATGATAACCTTTGTAAACAGAACCAAAATCTATGGTTACAAAATCGCCTACTTCAATAACCTTGTCACTAGCTACACCATGAGGCATACTAGAGCGATTCCCAGAAGCAATTATTGTGGCAAAGGAAGGTTCCTCAGAGCCACGTTTCAACATTTCCGTTTCTAAAATGATGCGAACTTCATTTTCTGTCATCCCCACCTTAAGTTGTGGTAGCAATGCAGCAAAGGAATCATCACCAATTTTAGCAGCTATACGTAATAACTCTAATTCATCTTCTCGTTTTACAGCACGTAACTTAGCAAAATTGATAGATGTAAAGTTAAAGTTATCATCTAATGTATCACACAAGGACTCATAGGTATCAACAGGCATTTGTTTGCCTTCTACACCGAATAAGCCTTCGTGAATATGATGTTCATTGAATATATCTACAAGAGTATCCATAACAGTTGTTTCATATTGAATAACTGTGTACCCTTCACATTGTTTTGTTGCCTGTTCAGTATATCTGAAATCGGTAATCATAAAGGCTTTATCTTGTGTAATAATAGCAAAGCCTGTAGTACCAGTAAAACCTGCAAAATAATGTAAATTTATAGGGCTTATCAAAATGACGCCTGTTAATTCTTGCTCTTTAATATACTGTTGTAGCAGATCTAATCCATTCATAATCTTGCTCCTAGTCTATAAAGTACAATTAATCTTACCATAAAATGCCTATATTGAATAGAATTTTATGCTATTTTTTAAAGCCCTCTATCTGTTCAACGGTCAAGTCCATTACAGAACCAACCTCTTCAATACCAGTTAAATCAACATGACCTATCGTAAGACGTTTTAAATACGTTACAGTACCACCTGCAGCTCCAATCATGCGCTTAACTTGATGATACTTGCCTTCTTCAATCGTTATATGTGCTGAGTGTAAAGATAAAGATTCGATTTCTGCAGGTTTACATTGCGTACCATCTCCAAGAAGAATCCCCTCTTTAATACGTTGTATACCTTCATTAGATAGTTCTCCATCAAATTCCACGTAATAGACCTTAGGCACATGTTTATTACCATTGATGATAGAGTGTCCCCATACACCATCATTAGTTAATAATAAAAGTCCTTCAGTATCCTTGTCTAATCTACCTACGGGAACTACTCCCATTTTTATGAATTCTGGAGGAAGTAAATCCATAACAACGGGGTGACTAGAATCTTCTACCGCTGTAACATAGCCCTTTGGCTTATGAAATTTTACATAATATAGTTGAGTAGTACTAACAACCTTACCGTCAACAGCAACTATATCAACATCAATATCAATGTGAGTATCTTTTTTCGTTGTTATACTACCATTGATGGTAACCCTTCTATCCTTTATGATTTGATGGACTTCTTTTCGACTACCATAGGCTTTATTGGCTAATAATTTATCTAGTCGCATTATGCATGACCTTGTAATACATCTACATGCGCTGTATCATTGAGCAAGTTTAAAATATTATGATCAAATTCTCCCATACCATTGTAGAAAATACGATTAATTGCTGTATTACCTTGACTAAAATTCCAACAATGACTAATGGAAATATCTAATAATTTACACAATAATGTTCGTATAGTTCCACCGTGACAAGCAATGAGAAGTGTCTCATCCTCATCATTAACATTGATGAATTCCTCTAATCCTGACCAGGCCCGCTCCTGTAAATCTTTAAAGCTTTCACCATTAGGAACATTAACTAGATGTGGTCGCAAATACATTTCATCTATTAAACCAGGCCACCGAGCTTCAATGTCAGAAAATAACATAGCCTCCCAATCCCCAAAATTAAGCTCTCGTAAGCGTTTATCTACTGTTATAGGTGTAGTACGTTCACCGCGAATAACTTCAGCTGTAACTAAAGCACGACTCAAATCACTAGATAATATGCGATCAAACTTAACATCTTTAAGAACCTGACTACATGCCTTTGCTTGATTTAAACCATTTTCATTAAGTGGAACATCTGTGATACCTTGGTATTTTCCCATTTTGTTCCAATCGGTTTCACCATGGCGCACAATATACAATGTCTTCATAGTCTTCCTATACTTTCAAAATATCAGTTAGTTTCTCTACTAACCTAGTATTAGTATCATGATCTTTAATTGCAACGCGAACCCACTGATTATTTAACCCCATATAGGAATCACAGTTGCGAACAATCATATTATGTTTTTTAAGTGCTTCATTAATCGACTCTGCCGTTATTCCTTCTTGATCAATGTGGAACAAAATAAAATTAGCTGAAGGCGGATAAACAGTAATGCTTGCTATAGCATCTAATGAGCTATACATAAAACCTTGCTCTTCATGTAATACTTGTTTTGTTCGTTTCACATACTCTACATCATTCAAAGCCGCCTCTGTATAAGCTTGAGCTAATGTGTTAACAGACCATGTAGGAATAAAACTATTTATTTGTTCAATAATAAGAGGATCGCTGAAAGCAGCGCCGATTCGTAGACCTGGCACTGCATAAAATTTTGTAAAAGAATGAACTACAATAATATTATCAAATTCATTGACTAAGGAGCGCATGGAGTATTCATTATCTTGTAAGGTGTCGTTCCCAACAAAGTCGATAAAGGACTCATCAATGATAAGTAAACTATTAGTATCTTTTAACATACTTGCTAACATACGAATATGATTTTTATCGAGTAATGTGCCATCTGGATTATTTGGATTCGCTAAAAATACGATAATCCGACCATCTTGTCCCTTTAGTTCAGCTGCAAAAGTTTCTAAGGCTAAATAAGGAACTTCAAAATAAGGTTTTCCACTTTCGTCTTCCCGTGGTCGATAATAAATATCGCGTACAGGAATTTTACTTGCTTCTAAAGCTGCTTTATATTCAGAAAATCCTGGTGCAGGTACGAAAGCTCCCGTAAAGCCAGGTAAACGACAAATCGCATATAATAGCTCTGCCGCTCCATTACCAACTACAATTTGATCTTTATTCATACCATAGATATCAGCAATGGCATTTAATACATCATCATTTGTAGCATCAGGATAATGTGAAATATAACGCAATTGAGATTCTAATGCAGACAAGCCACGTTGGCTAGGCCCAAGTGGATTGATATTGGCACTAAAATCGATAACTTCGTATGGTTCAATTCGTTGTTCATGGGCAAACTGAAAGATATTGCCCCCATGTATTTTAGACATATAATTCTCTTTCTATGAAATACTTTATCGTTTGATATAAGTTAATCCTTCATTCGTAGTTTCAACTGTATCTACATAGGATAATTGTGGCAACTTGCGTGTAATTTCATTCTTACAATCATCAATACGACCATAATCAACGGGGAATAATAGTCCCATAATAGTTCCACTATGAGCGATGATTGTTCC
>NZ_CALLVP010000087.1 GCF_938010505.1 uncultured Veillonella sp.
ACCTGGAGAACGTAAGAAGACAAAAATGCGTTCCATTTGAATCCTTTCTATACTTTCAAAAAGATTATATTATTAAATTTTACCACGCATCTTGCGTATTTGGTAAGCAATAATTAGAACAATCGCACCTAGTAAACCTGCCATGATAGATCCTATAAAAATACCTACCTTAGCCATTTCTTGAGTTATACCAGGCGGGAAAGCCAATGTAGCAACAAAGAGGCTCATAGTAAAGCCAATACCACACAGAATTGCGGTACCGTAAATTTCAGGCCACGTTGTATTTGTAGGCATCTTAATCGCCTTAGATTCAACTAAAATATATACGGCAGAGAATATACCTAATTGCTTACCTAAAATTAAACCGAATGAAACACCTATAATTACGGGATGGAACAAGTTGTCCATCGAGAAATCAGCAAAGGATACACCAGCATTTAGAAAACTAAATAGCGGTATAATTAAAAAGTTTACCCAATTACGTAATGCATGAGCCCATTCTTCCATTGGATATACTACTTTATCTATCACTTTACCTTTAAAAGGAATTGTCATGGCTAGTACAACACCAGCAATGGTAGCATGAACACCGGACTTTAAAACCAGATACCAAAGAACTAAACCAAGAACACAGTACGGAAGCGGTCTTAAATAGCCTTGCTTATTAGTATATACCAGTAAACCTGTTACGGTAGCAGCAGCTATTAAGTCCATAAAATTGACGCCAGCTCCATAAAAAAGAGCAATAACAACGATAGCAATCAAATCATCAATAATCGCCAATGCCGCTAAAAAGGCTTTCATCGCTGTAGATACCTTATTACCAAGCATCGTAATAACACCTATGGCAAATGCAATATCTGTAGCGGTTGGAATCCCCCAACCATGTCTATATTCTGGCATATATCCAGCGGCAAAATAATATACAATTGCTGGCGTAATAACACCTGCAAATGCGGCTAAAACGGGAAGCACACGTTTTGCCTTAGTATCGAGTTCACCAGAAATCATTTCCTTCTTGATTTCTATACCAACATATAGGAAAAAAAGAGCCATTAAAGCATCATTAACCCATTCCAGTATAGTCATTGGACCAAGATGTATTTGCATAACTGCAAAATACTGAGCTGCCATTGGAGAGTTCGCTACAAGAACCCCCAAAATTGCGGCGGACAGTAATGATATCCCACCAGCAGACTCCGATTGGAAAAATGCTTTTATATAATTCATTAAGCACCCCTCTATTCTATTATTTAATATACGCAAAGTACGTATAATCTTAATATAATAATGATAACACATCATTTCGAAAATAATCAATGCAGTTACCATGTATACATAGATATGACCTATATCAAATTAAACTATATAAAAGTTATTTCTATCTGTTCATATTTATATTTATATGATACAATATGTACATCTTGCGGGCGTAGTTCATCGGTAGAATGCGAGCTTCCCAAGCTTGAGAGGAGGGTTCGATTCCCTTCGCCCGCTCCATACATAAAACAGCTGTGATTTGTATCACGGCTATTATTATCTATAATGATATAGTAATATAATAATCATATGTTTGTTTGTATATTTAATACAAGGAGTTAAACATGAAATTAAGTGCAAGAAATCAATTAAAAGGTACTATCGTTGAGATTCAAGAAGGCGCTGTAAACGCAATCGTAAAAATCAATGTAGGTAATGATAACATCGTTACTGCTGATATTACAGTTCAATCTGTTAAAGAAATGGGCTTAGAAGTTGGCAAAGAAGCTATCGCTGTTATCAAATCCACTAGCGTAATGGTTGGTGTAGAATAAAATATTTAGAGCTGCTACGGCAGCTCTTTTTTTGTATATAATAAATACCTGGTGAAAACATAGTTTGCCTCCTACCATTAGCTGCGGCTTCCTATCACACTTGCCCATGACAGTATTTAAAACAGCCTTTTACTGTACAATGCTTATTGTAGGGCTTCGTCGAACCTGATGCAATGGACGTATGCATCGATTAGATATAATTACTTTTTAGTGGCCCTACTTGCTTCCTCACTGTGGATTTCCCTGCTCTGCTTCGCAGTTTGGTAAATCTTACGTTCGGAAGAAAGTGATGCAGTGAATCTGTCGTCGTTTCACTCCTCCATCTTCTACTGCCCTACTTTTCCCACGCCGTCTGTATTGATGAATACACATAGATAAAAACTTCTACAACCTTGGCTGGAGACGGCTCTAGCAGGGTTAGCTAGTCGAAGACTAGCAAAAAGAAAAAGGCCTACCTTTAGGTAGACCTTTTTTCTTTTAGTCAATCAGCGGCTTCCTATCCTCCCAGGCCGTCTCCAGCCAAGTACTTTCGGCGTTT
>NZ_CALLVP010000088.1 GCF_938010505.1 uncultured Veillonella sp.
TTATCGAATGATATTTATTTTATCATATTTATAAAAAGCCTGTAAAATACTATTTAGTTATGTTTTCTTCTACAACTTCAGTTTCTGTAGATTCTACTGCTTTAGTCTCTGCTAATTGAGGCTCTACAACTTTTACTTCTGTCACAACTTCACCTTTAGTTTTCTTAGGTACATCCTTACGCAAAACTTTACGTAACGCCATTGCAACAGGTGTTACAATTACACCCGCAAAAACAGCCTCAGGAATACCATGTGTTACAGATAAGAATACGATAGATCCGAGTACTTGATCCGGGCTAAGATTCATCTTAACTGCAAACATATCTGCGTAAAGTAAGAATATGAGTCCCATAACCATAATAGTATGGAATACGGTTCCCATAAAAGCAGCTACTATAATACGAGGACCTTGAGATACCTTCCATAATAATAGATAAACTAAATATGCTAATACCGGAAAAAGTACACGAGGTAAAACGGATATTATCGGATTAATAAATAAAGGAGACAAAATATTAGGCGCTGTAAGGTTTTGCCACAAGCTATAGCAACCAAATATAAATCCTACAAAGGCACCAACCTTTGGCCCTTCTACAATAGCACCAATGAGAGTTGGTACATGCAAAGTCGTTACATTTAATGGTCCCAATGGAATAATGCCATACCCCGACAATCCTAATGCAATAGTAATACCCGCTAATAAACCAATAATAGTTAATTCACGAATCGTAATACTACTCGACTTCTGTTTGTTTGTCGCTTGACTTTCAACGGTACTCAGTTTTTCCTTGTCTTGGATTGATACAGTTGAGTTATCATCCATTGGACGTTCATTGTTGTTCATAGATCCTCCTTCGCTCTCATTCCTTACGGATATAAGTCGAAACTAGAAATTAAATACTTTCACGACGACGTGAAATAATACCACGCTCTACCAAAGCACCTATAATAACAGCTGTACCTATCATGCCCGCTTCTAAAAAAGCTGGAGTTATAAATACAAGTGTATTACCTTGGTACGTTGGAAAAACAATAGGAACTAGAGATAAAATAAACTCAGGTATATAGCCACCATATAAAATATGAGCATTCATGGCAAGCCATACGCCCGTAGTAATGACGATACGCAATAAACGTACACCCTTATATGCTAAATCTCTTGGATACAAATAGAATACAAAGACCAATAATGAAATTAATAGCAATACAAGTTCAGCAAATAAAATATTTACATTCATAGATGATGCATACATAAAATATACCATCGGATCCTGTAAGTCTACATATAAAATTGAACCAATATACAAGAATGGAATCGGTATAGTATAGGCAATTATATCTAAAGCTTCATCAATCAGTCCCCATCGATGAATACGATTGAAAAACTTCGTAGCTAACAAGCCACATAGCTCAATAAGAACTTGAACAATAAAATACACCACAAATAAAAGTAATGCTTTTGTTAATCCATTATCTACATTAAAGCTAAATGGTGTATGAAGAAACGAAAATACCGTCCACCAGGCCCAACTATAAGCATGATAACCCATGCTCAGCGGTAAATCATCATTAAACTTAGCATTCTTCAGTCGTCGCACCATAAGTGGTATGACTAAGGACAACACAGGAAATACTATAATTGGTAATGATAGTGCACCACTTAATGAAAGTACTATCGTAACAGAACTTACAAAGAGAGCACAAATCAATGTAAATAGCCAAAAACTTTTATTCATTACGGCCTCCCACTAATCGAGTTAAGCCATAAGCTACAATCAAGCTAATTGTGACACTTATATACATGACTAATAAAAAAGCTACATCACGGCCTATTGTTGGCCAGCCCCATAGCATAGATAAATCTACACCTAGGAAAATACCTTTATAGCTGATACTGTGAACGGCAAGCCAACTCACTACATAAGCGATGCGACTTATAGTTTTACCATCACCAAAAGTACTGCTTTTAAATGATAAATATGCCCAAGGCATACATAAGGATAATAACAAATACCATACTAGTGCTACTGTCGCACTCGATCCATTATGAATCATATATGCAATAATGGGAATTACCACAATAAATAGATTCAAATAGAAGGAGCGTTTACAAATATCTATCAAAATGTTCATATAAATCTCCTACGATATGTAATCTCTTTGTATTTTACAATAATCAAGGATAAATGTCATCAAAAAAGAAAAACCTCCATACAGGTAAATCAATACCTTATATGGAGGTTCTTTTATTAAGCTACTACAGAGTCAGCTGTTACATCAATTGTAGAAACATCTTCTGCTGGTTCGTCTTCTTTTTTCAATAATGGAGTCATGCTTTGAATGCCGATCCCCAATGTGAATAAGTTGTGCAACCAAGCTGTTTGGTTTGGAGGCATAATGCCTAGAACACCGCCGCCTACAAGTGCACCATTAAAACCAACGATACCGTTATAATTAGCTTTGATACGTTTCATCAATGCTAAAGAAATACGACGTAAATCTACAAGAGATTGTAAGTTATCGGAAGAAATAGTAACGTTCGCAATTTTTTGAGCGATTGGAGCGCCTTCATTCATCGCAATACCAACATGAGCTTCAGAAATAGCTGGGGAGTCATTGATGCCATCCCCTACCATCATTACTGTATAACCTTCTGCTTTTGCTTGTTTTACATAAGCCGCTTTATCTTCTGGCAATACCTCTGCATGCACTTCATCGATACCGAGTTCTTCGGCTACACGCTGTGCATTACGTTTGGAGTCACCAGTCATCATTACGACTTTCTTGATACCAAGTTCATGCAATTCTGCTATAACTCGTTTAGCTTCTTCACGAACAGGGTCTTTAATACAAATAACCGCTGCTAATGTGCCGCCAATAGCGAGGTACAAGTGAGAAGATGTATTTGGCAAATTATCAAATTTTTCTTGCTCATCTGCAGGAATCTTAGTTTTTTCATCATCAAAGATATAGTGAGCACTACCAATGCGTACACGGTAGCGACCAACTTTAGATGCAATACCATGAGCTACTACGTACTCAACGTCAGAGTGCATTTCCTTATGAGGCAAGGCATGATCTTTTGCGGCACGTACAACAGCTTTGGCCATAGAATGTGGGAAATGCTCCTCAATACAAGCAGCTAATTTCAACATTTCATCTGCATCGTGACCATTGAATGGAATAATTTGTTCAAACTCAGGTTCTGCTTTAGTAAGAGTCCCTGTTTTATCAAACACAACCATATCTGCTTGTGCGATTTGTTCTAAGAACTTACCACCTTTAACAGTGATGCCGCGTTTAGATGCTTCTTGCATTGCTGAAAGTACAGCCAACGGAATAGACAATTTCAATGCACAAGAGAAGTCAACCATAACGAAAGACAATGCTTTCATAAGATTGCGAGTCAACAAATATGTCAAACCAGCACCGATGAAGCTAATAGGAACTAATTTATCAGCCATGCGATATGCTTGTTGTTCCATACCGGACTTCATTTGTTCAGACTCTTCAATAAGGCTAACAATTTTTTCGTAACGAGAAGATTTAGATGTACTATATACTTCTACGACAGCTTTACCGTCTTCAACAACAGTACCAGCATATACAGAAGTATCTTTATCGCGACGAACAGCTTCAGGTTCGCCAGTCATGGAGCTTTCATTTACTAGAACAACACCATCGATAACAACACCATCCAAAGGAATGACTTCACCTTGACGAATGATGATTTGATCACCAGCTACAACCTCATTAACAGGTTTGCTTACCTCAATATCATCCACCAATACCCATACTTTATCAACGTTCAAAGACATGCTTTGAGCAAGATTTAATACGGATTTACGATGAGTCCATTCTTCTAAGATTTCACCAATACCAAGTAAGTACATTACGGCACTTGCTGTAGGGTAATCTTTTTGAAGTAGAGCTGCGCCAATTGCTACACCATCAAGAACCTCAACAGTCAACTTGCGTTGCCATAAAGTCTTAATAGCGGTGCCGATGATTTTAAGGCCATCCCACCAAGCCCATGCTGCGGCAATCGGAGCAGGTAAAACAGCCTTTTTACCTAAGTATAAAGCCGTTTTATTAAGCATCATTTCACGATACTTTTTATTCACCAAACGCGGAGAATATTCGTTCAAAGCAGGTGCTTCGGACAAGTCTAAATCGCGTAGACCTAGCACTGCATCACGCACAGCATCAACATCGCCAGTATGCTTAATGGCAACTTGACTACTGCGAGTGTAGAAGGTTACATCTACAATTGCATCGTTGAGCAACAATGTATCCTCTACATAAGCAGCTTCTGCTTCTGTAAAGCGATGACCTGTAAGCTTAATATGCAAGCGATTTCTGAGTTTTTTTACTACAGAAAATTGTAACATATGTGCAATCCTCTAATTATTTATTTTCTTCAAAAATTTCTTCGTTGCGTGCTTCGTTGATTTCTTGAGCTTCTGCCAATACATCAGATGCAGATGCTTGTACTTTTTCAGCTGTTTCTAATACAGTTTCTTTTGCGCGAAGACCAGCTGCCAAGATACCAGCATATACTTTTTTAGCGTCTTTGGAAGTTAATACTTTAAGACCTACAGTACCTAATGCAAGACCTGCTGCGAATAAGTTAGCATTTTTAAGATTTTTTTGATCAAAGTTAAACATGGTTGTGTTCCTTTCTACTAGATATGATAAAAAATTTAATTACTATATTTGAAAAGAGGAGCCATTATAGAGACTCCTCTTCTCTTCCAATAACTTGAGTGTTGTTCTGATTATTTATCAGCTCGTTTAATGCCTAACGCTTTATTGGAACCATCACAACTGCAGCTTCCACCACAACTAGATGATTTGCCGGAGTCAGATTTACCGCCGCCACAGCCGCAGCCACCTTTACCGCCTACTTGTTTAAACATTTTAAAGCCAATATAAGCTAATGCTAGAACAACTATGAGTCCTATAACAAGATTATCCATTATTATGCCTCTTTCTCAATATCAACTAAATTACAATATCTGTCTTAGTGATAAACAAGATAAAAGCAATATCTAAAGGATATTTCCCTTTTCTCATTATCATTTAACCACGAATATTGATAATTAGCAAGTATTATTTTTAAATTAACTATAACTAAATCGCAATTATTCAATGCAGTTCTTTCAACCACCTATAAAGTGGCTAAAATACTGTATTTAATGACTCACGAATTAGAAACCTAATGCGCGACCTATGTTATAGAAGATGAAACATACAATCCAAGCAAATGTATTTTCATAGAAGAACATGAAAGCAACCCATTTCCAAGAACCTGTTTCACGTTTGATAACAGCTAATGTTGCCAAACAAGGTGGGTAAATTAAGATAAACAACATCATTGTCAAACCAATTAACGGTGTGAAATGAGGGTCATTTTGTAGGTACTCAGTCAACGGTGCTGGATTTTGATCATCGCCACCAACAGCGTAAACAGTACCTAATGTAGAGATAACAACCTCTTTAGCCGCTAAACCAGCTACTAATGATAGGCCCATTTTCCAATCAAACCCCAATGGTTCTAGCACTGGGTTGATAGCTTTACCAAAAGATGCTGCATAGGATTGTTCAATTTTTTCCGCAGCTTGTTCTTTATCAATTTTGTCATTTTCAGCATCTAAGTTAGCACTGTTTTTATACATTGCCCATGCTGCTGGGAACAAGTCTTTATTTTTATCTTTAATATCATTGAATAATTCAGGCGCTGCAGAATCAGCTTCTACAGCTACTTCAGGTTCATCTTCTCCTGCGTTCTTAGCAGCATCAGTAGCATCTTGTACAGTAGATTTCATATCTTCCACAATTTTATCTACTGCTTCTTTTTGGTCATCTGCAGTAATGCCAAATTGTGCTAATGTAGCTGCATCTTTTACTTCGTACTCTTGAGCAACTTGTTCTTTCATTGCGTCATAATCTTTAGAGTATTCTACATCCATAGGATATGCAGTGATGAACCAAATCAAGATAGATGCAGCCATGATGAAAGTACCGGCTTTAATAATGTACAATTTAGCACGTTCGTACATATGTAACCAAGTAGCTTTCAATGTAGGCAAGTGATAAGGAGGTAATTCCATTACAAATGGTTCAGCCTCACCAAAGAAAATGAATTTACGGAAGATTTTCGCAAAGATAACACCAAAGATAATACCTAAGAAGTACACAGAGAAGACAACAAATGTACTATCCCAACCATTTGGGAAGAATGCATTTGCAAATAAGATATATACCGGTAAACGAGCAGAACAACTCATGAATGGTGTAATCAAAATAGTAACCATTCGATCCTTATAGTTATCAAGGATACGAGCACCCATTACGGATGGTACAGAACAACCAAATCCCAATAACAAAGGAATAAATGATTTACCATGCAAGCCACATGCGCGCATTACACGGTCAATAACGAAGGCTGCACGAGCCATATAACCAGTATCTTCCAAGAAAGAAATGCCAAGGAAGAGTAATAAAATTAATGGCAAGAATGAAAGTACCGCACCTACGCCGGCAATAATACCATCAGATACGAGTGACTGTAATTGGCCCTCTGGAATATTTTGAACTGCATAAGCTTGTAACGAAGCAAAGCCATCTTCAATCCAACCTTGTGGAATACCACCTACGATGTTTACGAACGCAAACAATAGGTACATAACAACCATAAAGATTGGTAAACCCCAAATACGGTGCGTTAAGATTTTATCATAACGATCGGAGCGTGTTTCTATCTCTGTTGGAGCTTGTGTTAAAGATTGGTTATATACTTCAACAGCATAACGATGGCGATACTCTTGGAATACTATATCAAGATCAACTTGATCTTTGATTTCTTCACGGATAGCAGCTGCCTTTTGTAGAACTCCTTCTGTATTCGCAAAGCCTTTAACTTTTTCCACCACATCTGGATCGTTTTCTAATAATTTAATAGCAATCCAACGTAGTGGATACGTTACTGTACCCGCTTCTTCAAGTGCTGTTACAAGTTCAGCAATTTTGCCGTCTAACAAATCACCATAGTTAATTGTTACACCAGGAGCTTTTTGAGAAGCAGCTACGCTAATTGTTGCTTCTAACAACTCTTTTGTACCAATATTTGTACGACCTACTGTACTAACGATTGTAGCGCCTGTTAGCTCAGCCATTTTTTTAAGGTCGTATTTGATGCCCATTTCTTCAGCAACGTCAGCCATGTTTAGAGCAATAACCATTGGCTTTTCAAGTTCCAACAATTGTGCCGCTAAATACAAATTACGTTCTAAGTTAGATGCATCAAGAACGTTTACGATTACATCTGGATTATCGTTTACGATAACATTACGAGCTACTAACTCATCCAAGGAACGTGCTGTTAAGCTATACGTACCTGGTAAGTCAATAAATAATAACTCATGACCATTAAAATTAGTATGGCCTTCTTTCTTTTCTACCGTAACGCCGGCATAGTTACCAACGTGTTGCTTCGCCCCTGTGATATTATTAAACATTGTAGTTTTACCACAGTTAGGGTTACCTGCTAAGGCAATACGAATTTGCCCTTTTTCTGCCATATGGACCTCCTATTGTACATCTACATCAATCATACCAGCTTCACTTGTACGAAGTGCTAATTCAAAGTTTTTAACTTTAATTTCTACTGGATCACCCAAAGGGGCAAATTTCATAACATGAATTTTCGTCCCTTTAACAAGGCCCATGTCAATCAGACGATGTTTAACATTACCACTGCCATGTAGAGCAACAATAAGACCAGACTCACCTGGCTTCATGTCTTTCAACTTTTTGATAGCCATACTACACCTCCTATTTATTTTTTGTACCTAACAACCTCATATTAACCACACCAAATAAGAATGCGTATTAATATCTTAAATTATTATACCAAATCAAACATTAATTTCAACAATTATTATCAATTTTATGGTTATTTTTTACCTCATACTTATATTTTATTTTCATATTTAATATGAGATTATCTATATAATTATCTAACAAAATACTGAATACTAGCTGAAATTCAATATTTAATGGTTATATATTAAGATACAGTAATCAATAAACACTACTAAGATTATCATTTACAAACCGCTCTTTTATTCTCAATTAGAAGTTTATAAACAATTTAAATGTTGTTATTTTAACATTTTTATTTCTCATTTCGCTCAGCCATATCAATATTTTTCTATATATTATCAAAAACAATGTACCTTAAAGTACTAGGTGTCCCCCAAAGTACTATAATATTTTTATTAAGCCTATAGTATATTAAGACTATAAATCTTCCAAGTTCAATTCATTTGCCCCTAGTATGTGCATACTGTATAATTAATATAATATGTATTATAGAAAGGACGATCCATGAAATCTTTTAAATCTTTAGGTGTTTGTGATGAACTCATCCAAGCCCTACAAAAACAAGGTATCAAGGAGCCCACGCCAATTCAAGAACAGTCCATTCCTGTCGTCTTTAAAGGGAATGATGTCATAGCAAAAGCTCAAACAGGCACGGGGAAGACGCTAGCCTTCTTACTGCCAATTCTACAACGTGTACATACTGATGTTCATCAAGAACAAGTGCTTATCATTGCGCCAACACGGGAACTAATTAAACAAATTTCCGATGAAGCGAAGGAAATAGGTTCTATTTTAAATGTAGATATCCTCCCTCTTATCGGTGGTAAAACTATTGAAGCCCAACTACAGCAACTGGGACGTCGTCCTCAAGTTATTCTAGGTACACCTGGTCGATTATTAGATCACGCAAAACGCGGTTCCCTACATTTAGATTGTATCCGCCGAGTTGTACTAGACGAAGCAGACCAAATGCTTCATATGGGTTTCTTACCTGATATTGAAAGTCTCATCAGTCAAATAGATGCGAATAGACAACTATTACTATTCTCTGCAACGATTCCAGACAAAATTCGTAACCTTGCAAAGGCATATATGTCTAAACCGGTTTCTGTTACAGCTGAAGGTAAACATGTTACCCTTGAATCGATTGATCAACGAGTGTATATGATGAACCCTGAAGAAAAAACAGAGCGTCTCATCAAAATGATCGAAGAAGATAACCCATTCTTAGCCATCGTTTTCTGTAATAAACGAGAAGGTGCTGTTCGTCTATCTTATGAACTAACTGCAGCTGGTCTTAACATAGCAGAAATGCACGGCGATTTAACACAAGGCCGCCGTACTCAGATTTTGCGAGACTTTGCTAAAGCCAAAACACAAATTTTGGTAGCCACAGATATTGCAGCTCGTGGTATCGATATTGAAGGTATTACTCATGTATATAACTATGATGTACCTCGCGATGTAGATTACTACATCCATCGTATTGGCCGTACTGGTCGCGCTGGTAATTCTGGTGTGGCCGTAACCTTTGCAACACCACAAGATGAATCTTGGTTGCGACGCATCGAGCGTGCCATCCAAGCAACGCTCACTAAATACACTAAAGATGGTCAAATCAAAACTAAGGGTAACGCAAGTGCTGCACCAAAACGTGCAAAAGCAACAGGCAAACCTAAAGTAAGTAGCTCTTACCAAGCTACTAAGGCTAAGGCACACAAAGCACGTGGCCATAAAGGTGCCAACACACGCCAACGCCGCTCATCTACGTCTCAAATGGGTCGTCGTGGCAAACGCAGATAAAATTCAGATTAATATCCTAAACTAAATGAAGAAATTTTTCTTCTGCAAGAACAGTTTCAACAAAAAAGACGCGCATAGCTAAGCTGTGTGCGTCTTTTTATTATTACAGTAAAAACAATCATTTCTAAGTAATGTTAGATTTATTAGCATAAATGGTAATGTTAGATTTATTAGCATAAATGCTCGGTACCCCATCTACATCAGAACATTGGGTCTTACATTCAGATCGATTACTACAAATCCAGTTCGTTCGACCTCTCGCCTCTTGTTTCACAAAGTAACCTACTTTACATCTAGGGCATTTATATTGTTTATCTTCATCAGATACTTCAATATTACCTTCAATACCAGAAACATCCCCTTCTACCGGCTGAGTATGTTTACAAGTAGGATAATTTGTGCACCCTAAAAAGGCACCAAATTTACCATTCCGCTGTTGCAAACGGCCCTTTTTACACTTAGGACATACAGGCAATGAAGACAAGTCTACGTTTTCATTATCCATAGGGCGTTTACGATTTTGGCTCGTTATAGTTCGTACCACATTTGGCATCATTTGACCAGAGTTTATTACTTTATCAAAACCAAGTTTATCAATTAATAATTGTAAAAACTTAATTTGATCCGCTAAGAAGGAATCTAATGTATCTGCTCCTTCGCTCATAAGTGCTAAGCGTTCTTCCCAAACAGCTGTTTCATCAGGATAAAGAAGTTCTTCTGGCAGAGCATCTACTAAGAGATAGCCCGTTTCTGTCGGAGATAAGACTTGCTTCTTCCCAGACGTTTTCATAAAGCCTCGACTGATAAGCTCATCAATGATATTAGCTCGAGTCGCCTCGGTACCGATACCAGAAACGGCCTTTAATTGTTTTTTTAAGTCTTCATTTTTTACGAACTTATGAATTTCTTTCATCGCTTGTAGCAATGTGGACGGCGTAAAACGGGATGGTGGTTTCGTTTGTTTAGCCTCTACAGAAGAATCCGTATATAACACAGTATCGTTCTTTTTAACCGCTGGTAAATGGTCCGTTTCTTCAACAACCTCTTTTTTAGGGTCTGATTCAGCTCCACGCTCATCGGTTAGATCAGGCTCGTCATTGTCCGTCGTAGATTTAGACTTTTGCTGCTTATAAAGCAATTTCCAACCTTCTTCGATAACTACACGACCATTAGCTACAAACTCTTCCTTACATTGTTCTACTACAATTTTAGTTTGCTCGTAAATATGCTCCCCATAAAATTGAGCAATATAAGCTTGACTGATAAGGAAGTAAATATTTCGTTCCTCACGGGACAAGCTATTTATATTACAAGCCACCGTTGTAGGAATAATAGCATGATGGGCGGTAATTTTCTTTTTATTCCAAGCACGGCTCTTAATAGAACGGTCTGCATCGGTAGCCCACTGTGCTAATCTTTCATCACCTGCATTTTGTAGATTATTGAGGATTGCATTACGGTCACCATATTGATTTGGTGGTAAATATTCACAATCAGAACGTGGATAGGTAGTTATTTTCTTTTCGTATAATTTCTGCGCCGTATCAAGCACAGTTTGTGGATCATAAGAAAAAGCTTTACCTGCCAGTACCTGTAAAGATGACAAGGATAATGGTAAACGCTGAACATCTTTCTTTTTGGATTTAGTAACAGCTTTAATAACACCATCAGGCCCACTTTGCAATTGTTCAACTAATGAATCAGCTATAGCCTTATTAATAAGACGACCATCTGGATCTAATCCTTTTTGCTCATCTGTCGGCTGCCAAGTGGCCCAAAACACTCCATTCGGATGATTATATAAAACCTTTACAGTAAAATAATCTACCGGCTTAAAGGCTTCTAATTCACGTTCTCTACGAACAACTAACGCCAAGGTAGGGGTTTTAACACGACCAATTGGCAATGTTACCTTATTACCTTTATAACGTTCAGATAATGTATAGGCCCGAGATAAATTCATCCCAATGAGCCAGTCTGCCCGTGCTCTTGCCAATGCAGATTGATATAGATTGTGAAAGTCCTTGTTATCTCTCAAATCATCAAGTGCGGAACGAATGGATTTTTCATCGAGAGCATTTAATAGAATACGCTGTACTGGTTTTGTATTACCTACATAGTACAAAACTTCATCAACTAAGAGTTGCCCTTCCCGATCCGGGTCACCCGCGTTGACAATGACATCAGCTTTGCCGATAAGGTCTTTTACAATCTCAAACTGTTGACGGCTGCTATCTGTGACAAGCAATTTCCACTCATCTGGCACGATAGGCAAATCTTGAGGACGCCAACGGATATATTTATCATCGTAATCTCCGGGCTCAGCCTGATGCAGTACATGACCTACTACCCAGGTCACCACATCGTCACCTTGGATAAAATAGCCATTCCTCTTTTGGATATTCTTATTTTCCGGTAAGCATTTACTGATTTCGCGAGCCATGGATGGCTTTTCCGCAATAAATAACCGCATGGTCCCCCTCCTTAACATGAAGATAACGGCTAACCCCCAAGCCGTTCTATGAAATCTTATTATACTACAATTTAGTGGTCATAACTAGAAAAATCATGTATAATTTTTACGATATACAGACTGTGAAAGTAGAACCTAAAGGTTTATCTGCTTTTACAAACATATTTATAGAGGTGAATCATGACATTTTTAGAAGAAGTACAACGTCGTCGTACGTTTGCTATCATATCTCACCCGGATGCGGGTAAAACAACATTAACGGAAAAATTACTATTATATGGTGGTGCTATTCACTTAGCAGGCTCTGTAAAGTCTCGTAAAACTGCAAAACACGCCGTATCCGACTGGATGGAAATCGAGAAACAACGTGGTATTTCTGTAACGAGTTCCGTGTTGCAATTCGACTACGATGGTTGTCGCGTAAACATCCTTGATACCCCTGGTCACCAAGACTTCTCCGAAGATACATACCGTACATTGATGGCTGCTGACAGTGCTGTCATGCTTATCGACGTAGCAAAAGGCGTAGAAGCCCAAACAAAGAAACTATTTGCCGTATCAAAAGAGCGCGGTATTCCTATCTTTACATTTGTAAACAAAATTGACCATTTCGGTCGCAGTCCATTTGATCTAATGGAAGAAATCGAAAATGTTCTGGGCATTCGTACATGTCCTATGAACTGGCCTATCGGTATTAATGGCGAATACAAAGGCGTCTACGACAGAGAACACGAAACTATCGAGCTCTTTGCAAAAGACGAAACTCATGGTCAAGAAAAGTTAGCTTCCGAAAAAGGTTCATTAACAGATCCTCGTATGAAAGAGTTATTAGGTGACGATGTATACCAAGCATTACTCGACGATATTGAGTTGCTCGACGTTGCTGGCGATCCATTCGATTTTGATAAGATTCGTGCTGGTGAATTAACACCTATGTTCTTTGGTTCTGCTATGACGAACTTCGGGGTAAAACCATTCTTAGAAAAATTCTTGGAACTAGCTCCATCCCCTGCTCCACGACAAGCGATAGAGGAAATAGTGCAACCTACTAGTGAAGACTTCTCTGCTCTAGTATTTAAAATCCAAGCTAATATGGACCCAAATCACCATGACCGTATCGTATTTATGCGTATTTGCTCTGGTAAATTCGAAAAAGGTATGTCCGTATTACATCGTCAATCTAATAAAACAATCCGTCTATCTCAGCCGCAACAATTCTTGGCTACGGAACGTACCATTGTGGAAGATGCGTATCCAGGCGATATTATCGGTGTATTTGATGCCGGTACTATGGGCGTAGGAGATACACTTTGTGCACAAAAACACAAGGTAACCTTTGGCGACTTCCCTGTCTTCCCTCCTGAGTTTTTTGCTCGAGTATCTCCAAAAGATACTATGAAACGTAAGCAGTTTCAAAAAGGTATGACTCAATTGGCTCAAGAAGGAGCTGTTCAAATCTTTGAACAACCAGGCGCCCTTGATTCCTTCGTAGTCGGTGCCGTAGGTATGCTTCAATTTGAAGTTCTTGAGTACCGGCTCAAAAATGAATATGGCGTAGATTTATTAAATCATACTTTGCCATATGGTGTTGCTCGTTGGATTGACGGCGAAGTTGATATTGCAGCCTTAAAAGGTATAGATAATGCGATGATTGTAAAAGATAATCGGGATCGCACCGTAGTTCTTATCTCTAACGAATGGCAAATGGGTTGGGTTCAAGAGCGTAATCCAGATGTGACATTCTTAACAACGCCTAGGTTACATCATGAGTTATGATTTTTATAATAGCTATAACTTCTAATTATTTAATGTGCCCATATAAATATTTTAGTTATACCCCAATATATTTATATAGGTAAAATTTAACACATATAAAATTTAAAACCTAAGTAAATTAAGGTTATATAAGAACTCAAAAATTTAAAACTGGAATATATTTCATATAATTATAAATTTGAGAAATATATTCCAGTTTATTTTTTTATAACAAGGAGGAAAATCACAGATATAAGTCGAATACATATAGTATGATTATGTATATATGTAATTTATGTTATTACTTTTTCACATTTATATGTATAATCATAAAATTATCATATTAATATTATTGGTTTTAATGTTGTTGTGAGTGTTGAAACGAAAAAATATAAGATTTTTATACGTTATATATTCTATAGTATTTTTCGACCATTCATGATACCATAAATATGCATTTATTTTTATTTTAAAGGAGTGATTTTATGCCACTGATTGACTTATCTTTAGTCAACAATGTATGGACCTTAAAACTGTCCATGATTCAAACTGTAGGTCTCGCTGTAATTACCTTGTTTATAGGTACTTGGATTAATAAACATTCCAAGTTTTTACAACGCATGTGTATGCCTGCACCGGCTGTAGGAGCCTTACCTTTTGCATTTTTAACTGCTATTCTGTCTTATTACAAGATTTTGAACATTACCTTTGAAGGATCCTTACAAACATTTTTGATGCTTGCCTTCTTTACCACTATCGGTTTGATGGCATCCTTAAAAGTCCTCAAAAAGGGTGGTATTTTTATTATCTTCTTCTTCCTTGCTTGTGCGGTGTGGATTGTAGTACAAAATACTGCAGGTATTATGATTGCCAAAGCATTGGGGATTGAACCAATTATCGGCATTATGGCTGGCTCTGTTTCTATGATTGGCGGTCTTGGTACTGCTGGTGCCTTTGGTCCATATTATGAACAATTACTTGGTATCCCTGGTACAGCATCTGCTGCAGTTGCAGCTGCAACCTTTGGTATGGTAGCAGGTACAATCCTTGGTGCTCCTGTAGGTGAACGCATTATCAAAATGCACAAAGTAAAAACGCCTTATGAAAACCCTGAATTAATGGAAGATAGTGACATTGGCATGATCGAAGATCACATTGAGAGCGGTGGCAAACAATTTAACTCTCAAGATCTTTTAACGATCTGTATGTGGATTGGCCTTGCATTAGGCATCGGTACAATTGTAAGTGCTGGTTTATCTATTCTTACCCCACTACCTGCATACATCGGCTCAATGATTTGTGCCGCAGTAATTCGTAACTTCGGTGACTTTACTAAATCTTATAAAATCAATGATGCTGCTCTCGATGCAGTATCTAACGTAGCATTATCTCTATTTGTTACAATGGCAATTAACAGCTTAAAGCTAGTACAATTGATTGATCTTGCATTACCGCTCATTACAATCTTAGTTGTACAAATGGCACTTATCTGTATATTCGCTTATCTTATCTACTTTATCTTTGGTCGCAACTACGATGCAGTTATGCTTGGTGCTGGTGCTATCGGCTTCGGTTTGGGTGCAACACCGAATGCGCTTGTTAATATGTTATCCTTAGCAAGCAAGCATGGTCCATCCCCTCGTGCGTGGCTCGTAGTTTCCTTGGTAGGTGCATTCTTAATCGACTTTGCAAATGCCTTCCTTATTACAACAATGGCAGGTATTCTATACTAAAAAAGAGTCCTTCGGGACTCTTTTTAATATCAAAAACGGTGATAGTAAATCTTTAAGTTTTACTATCACCGTTTTTATTTGTCTGATTCAATTATGTTAATTTGATTCAATGCTATTGATTGTATATAAATAGTTCACCCTTTACTAAATAACTAATACTTACTATTCATAACGTTACTTATATAGCACCAAATATCGTCTACCGCACTAAATAAGAACTACCATTAATTATGCTTGGATATCCGCCCATGCATTAGCCACATCTGCAAATTCTTGAAGGCTAAAGGTTTCCCCTCTTCGTTGGCCATCAATATTTGCTTTTACCAAGATGTCATCGATTTGTGCCTTTGAAAGTTCTGTGGTACGCATCGTATTGGCAAATGTTTTGCGACGTTGTGCAAAACCAGCTTTTACCACACGGAAAAATAATTTTTCATCTCTTACCTCTACGGGCGGTTTATCGCGCAATACGCAACGAATAACAGAACTAGTTACTGCTGGGGCTGGTAAAAAGGATTTAGGCGGCACATCAAGAACAATATCTGGCTCCGTATAATACTGAACAGCAACAGATAATGCACCATAGTCTTTTGTACCCGGCTTTGCTACCATGCGTAAAGCTACCTCTTTTTGCACCATCACAACGAGACGTTCAATAGGTAATTTACTTTCCAACAAAGACAAAATAATAGGTGTTGTAATATAGTATGGCAAATTGGCAACCACTTTAAATGGTTTGTGATTCATAATCGTTGGCACATCAAGCTTTAACACATCGCCATGTATAATGCGCACATTATCATAAGATGCCAATGTCGTATCTAGTACCTCTAATAAGCGACGATCTAGCTCGATAGCCGTTACATCTGCCCCACTTTGAGCTAAACCTTGTGTCAACGTACCAATACCAGGGCCGACCTCTAGGACAGGTTCCCCTACGGTTAATTCCGCAGCATGTACAATTTCATCAACTATGCCTCGCTTAATAAGAAAATTTTGCCCTAGCTTTTTGCTCATTTTAATATCAAAGCGCTTACATATATAATGCACAACCTCTGGGCTTGCAATTACTGATTCTAACATCTTAACTCCTATTTTAACAATTTACCGCCTCTTCATAAGCATCTCGAGTTATACCATAATGATTTAAACGGTACAAAAATTGTTTACCATTACCGTATCCAATACCTAATTTAGCACCAATAACTGCTCGACGAGCCGCACTATCAGGCATACCAGACAGTCCATGACGCACCAAGTCCACCATAGTAAATTCGTTGGATGATTCTAAAGACTCTACGTGTAATGTAGATAAAGCCTTTCTAATTGACTCAGGAGAGGCTTGTTCTATGCCAATATCATCATTTGCAAACGCTTCGTCGCGAGGGACAAAAGCATGTTGTGCCTTAGGGAATTTCTTCGTTAAGACACGTCGAATTCGTTCCCCTGCCGTATCAGGATCCGTTAATATGATAATGCCACGCTTTTCATAGGCAACGCGAATCATATCGATAACACCTTTTCGAAGAGTGAAACCTTCTGTAGCAATACAATCAGCCTCTACAGCTTGAGCGATACGCTGGATATCAGATTTTCCTTCTACGACAATGACTTGTTTTAGCATAAATCCCCCTTTTATTCTATTAGTACATTGTAACATATATATAACATTGCTTAAATACTTATAATCGAGTAGTATTAATAGTGTAATATATAAAAGGAGGCCAATCATGACCTTACAACAATTAAAATATGTAACAACAATTGCCAATATAGGCAGCATTAGCGAAGCTGCCAAGAGATTATTTGTGTCTCAACCAAGCCTTACCAAAGCTATTAAAGAACTAGAGAAAGAAATGGGCATCACCATTTTCGATCGCACCAATAAAGGAATTACCGTATCCAAAGAAGGGGAACGCTTCCTCGGCTATGCGCGCCAAGTGCTGGAGCAAGCAGCCCTTTTAGAGGAGCAATATAAAAGCCAAAGCGGCGGTAAAAAACAATTCTCCGTGTCTACTCAACACTATTCCTTTGCAGTCAATGCCTTTGTAGAGCTTTTAAAAGGCGCTGGAATCGACCAATACGATGTATCCTTACGAGAAACACAAACCTATGAAATCATTGATGACGTAGCTCATATGAAGAGTGAAATTGGTTTACTCTATTATAATGATTTCAACCGTCCTGTATTGGAAAAACTGATTCATACTAATGAATTAACCTTTACAGAATTATTTACGGCCCATCCTCATATCTTTATTGGTAAAACACATCCATTAGCCAATAAAGAGGTCGTCTCTATGGACGAATTAGAAGAATATCCATATATTTCCTTTGAACAAGGTGATCATAATTCCTTCTACTTCTCTGAAGAAATCTTTAGTACCGTAGTACGCCCAAAACATATTCGTGTTCGCGATAGAGCATCTTTATTTAGTTTACTGCTTGGCCTTGATGGATACACTGTATCTAGTGGTGTAATCGATAAAGAGGTAAATGGTGAAAACATCATTTCAGTACCACTTGCCGAAGAAGGTTTAATGCACATCGGCTATATTACTAATAATAAAATGCAACGCAGTCGTTTGGGTCAAGAATATATCCACGCTCTAGAACAATATGTTAGCAACTACGGTAGACATATTAAATTGCCGGAAAATAAAAATTAATTAGAAAATTTTAGTTTTAATATAGTTGTACATTATAATAATTCTAGGCGAATTAAATACGTGTATTAAATAGTATATTGAAAGCACTCTCTTTTATGAACTACCCCAAAATTGGACACAATTTTGAAATGTAGCTCATTTCAGGAGAGTGCTTTTTTATACCTTGATATAACTTAATAGACAAATCTATACATCTATATAGCCTTAGGTTATACACAACTCTAAGATATAGATATTTTTACATATACTCATACTTCGTTATAATAACCCTATCAAAATTATCGGTTTTACCGTTTATATAAGGAGGATTATTATTATGGCTAAACATACAGCACCATTCCACTTTGATATCGTAGGTTCTTTCCTACGTCCTGCAGAATTAAAAGAAGCTCGCGAAGCTTTTAACAACGGAAATATTACTAAAGAAGAATTAACAGCCGTTGAAGATCGTCTCATTGCAGACCTCATTCAAAAACAGAAAGTGGCTGGCCTACCAGTGATTACAGATGGCGAGTTTCGCCGTGCCTATTGGCATCTAGATTTCATGTGGGGCTTTAACGGCGTAAAAGAGATTGAACTGGAACATGGTTATAAATTCCATGGTCAAGAAACAGCGCCTGGCTCCCTCGACCTTACAGGTAAAATCACGGGTACTAACCATCCATTTGTGGAACATTTCAAATTTGTGAAACAATTTGAAGATGAACATACTACAGCTCGTCAAACGATTCCTGCACCCTCTCAGTTTTTGGCAGAGTTATTCCGTGAAGACAACGGTATTACAACACGCTCCTTCTACCCAGATATAGAAGAATTGATTCAAGATATTGCTGCTGCCTATCGCCAAGTGATTAAAGACCTCTATGATGTAGGTTGCCGGAACATTCAATTTGATGACTGTACTTGGGGCATGTGTTGTGACCATGATTATTGGACCGGTCGCCAAAAGGATAAAAGCGTAACCATCGAAGGTGAAACTGCTAAATATTTACGTTTAAATAACTTAGCACTTGAAGGACGCCCTCATGACTTAGCGTTTACCACACATGTATGCCGTGGTAACTATAACTCTACTTGGGCTGCTAGCGGTGGTTACGAACCTATCGCCCCTATTCTATTTGCCAAAGAAAATGTAGACGCTTATTACTTAGAGTTTGATGATGATCGTTCTGGAGGTTTTGAGCCATTGCGTGAAGTTTCTCCTAATAAAAAAGTTGTATTAGGTCTTATCACATCTAAACGCCCAGAGTTAGAAGACAAAGAAGTCATCAAAGAACGTATCAAAGAAGCAACAAAATATATCCCGCTCGAAAGGCTTTGCTTATCCCCTCAATGCGGCTTTGCATCCTGTGAAATCGGCAACCAATTGACCGAGGAAGAACAATGGGCTAAACTAGCATTAGTTAAGGAAATAGCTCAAGAAGTATGGGGTGATTAAATGAATGAACATACAATATATTTAGGTGGCGGTTGTTTCTGGGGTCTTCAAGGGTACATCAGAAAAATCTCCGGTGTCCTTTCTACTGAAGTCGGCTATGCTAATGGTCCTATAGAGAATCCAACTTATGAAGATGTATGCCACAATAGTGGCCACGTAGAAGCTCTCAAGGTTACTTACGATGCTGATATACTATCTTTAGACCACTTAATTCAATATTTCCTACGCGCTATCGATCCATTTAGCGTTAATAAACAAGGTGGCGACGTAGGCATTCAATATCGTACGGGTATTTATTATACTGATTCAACCGATAAGTCCATTATTGAAAGCACCTTAGCTCGTGCCCAAGCTTTTGAAGGCAAACCATTTGCTATCGAGGTATTGCCTTTAGAGAACTACTACTCTGCTGAGGAATATCATCAAGATTATTTAGACAAAAATCCTAATGGCTATTGTCACATTCCATTAGGTCTATCCGATGAACCACTCATCGATGATAATGCATATACTAAACCTTCCCAGGAAGATTTAAAGACTTTAACACCGCAAGAGTTTGAAGTAACTCAAAACTCTGCTACCGATGCACCTTTTAGCCATGAACTAACAGATGAGTTCAAAGCAGGTCTCTATGTAGATATTACGACTGGAGAACCCCTTTTTGTATCAGCCCATAAATTCGATTCCCATTGTGGCTGGCCTAGCTTTACTAAACCAATAGCTAAAGATGTTATCAAATACTATCAAGACGACTCACATGGTATGAATCGTATAGAAGTTCGTAGCCGCATCGGCAATGCTCATTTAGGTCATGTATTCGAAGATGGACCTAATGGCTCTCTTCGCTACTGTATCAATGGATCTGCCTTAACTTTTATTCCTAAAGAAGAATTAAAAGGCACCAAATACGAATATCTATTACCTTATATTGAAGATTAATATAGTAAAAGACGACTTACAAATGTAAGTCGTCTTTTTTAGTCTATCAACAAGAAATGACTTTTTATAGTTAATAGTCAACAATTAACAATAAATCACCTTTTACAATTATAATTTAATAAGAGAATATATCAGTAGATATATCCTCTAAAGTAGCTTATTAGTCTAATACGTACACAGTTACGTCTTGTCGACCAAATTCCATAGCCTCACCATAGGAGTCCATTACAAGGTCAATTTTATTGCCTATAATAGCACCACCTGTATCGGCTGCAATGGCTTCACCATAGCCTGGAATAAATAAACGTGTACCTAATGGAATAACATCAGGGTCAACTGCGGCAATACCACGAACTGCAGGAACGCCTGTAGCAGTAATACCTAAACCATCACCATCACCTGCAAGGTAAGCGGATGCTTCCATTACGATAGCACGAGATGCACGGCCCGCTACATTACGAGATGTAGTCACTTCACGAGTACCCTCTTTAATAATAGTAGGTACCATTGCGCGTTGTGTTACTTTAGATACGTCATTTGTTTTAATAACTTTACCATTATTATATAATGTTTCACGTTGTACTCGTTCTAAGCCAGGCTGACCAACTTGAACAACCTCTTCTTCACCCTTAGCCATAGTATCATCTTTTTGACGAATAACTTCAATAGCAACCTCTTGATCTACTGTAGATAAAGAACGGCTTGTTACTCTATCAATCGTAATACGTGTGCCACTTAAAACAGAACCATTAGCATCACCTACTACCACATAGTTAGGTGCTTTAAAACCAAGCTCATTAGCTACGCCTTGAGCAGTTGTTTCGGTTGTGAATAGAGCTCTTGTTTTGCCATTTACAGTTACATAAACTGGAACAGCACGAACAACAGTTAATGTTGTACCATTTTGAACTGAAGACGAGCTGGAAATAACTTTATCATTTGGATTTAACTTAACCCCAGCGTCGCGTACGATGCCTTCGTTAGAATTTAAATGCGTTCTAACAGTGTGTGCTGCACCATCTACCATAACGGTAACGGTTTTATCGTTATAAGAAAAACCTGTCATAGTTACAGCTGTTACAATCAATCCGGCAACAACAGACGAAATATATCGCTTGTGTGTCTTATGAATTCTCATGTTGTAATTCCTCCTGTAATGGTACTATTCTACTACAGATAGATATAACCTGTCAAATTCCTTAGGTTAACAATAAGACTCAAAGCATTGTAAAATCTACATTTATAAGACTTTGTATTTTATCTTTTTTATAAAAAGTCCACTGTATACGTACATATCTATATTTTTGAAGACTATACAATATATTCCGAATTGTGTACATATATACAATACCAATACCACATATAGTATATATGGATTTTTTATTAATTGATTTGTATTTTTATGTGTTTTTCAATTGTTACCAAATTTTTCCACATTTTTAAAAACTTCATTTTCATCTCATCTTTGAATATATAAACATGTAAAAAGGCCCATATAATGGGCCTTTTTCGTGTTATATAATTGTATTAAAATTCATTATCAAACGCAATGGTCATTCTTCATCATTTATTCATCTTTAACATCGGTTGCAAGCGTTCAATGACGGTCATCGACTCCTTGTGTTCATTTTCAATAGCAGCTTTCATTAACTCCTCTTGAGCAGAAATAGGGTTCTCTCGATCATTAATTTTATGATAGGAACCATCCGCTCTCATAATATGAGCTTTTAATGTATCTTCTAAGTATAGGTCTAAAATACCTTTTACCCGTACTTTATGGTGTTTATCTTCAATAGGAATCATGAGCTCTACACGTTCATTCAAATTACGTGGCATCCAGTCTGCACTAGATAGATACAAACTTTCATTTCCCCCATTACGGAAGTAGAACAAACGATGATGTTCTAAAAAACGTCCCACTATAGAACGAACCGTAATATTATCACTAACACCAGTAATGCCAGGACGAAGAGTGCAAATACCACGCACAATTAAATCGATGCGAACACCAGCCGAAGAAGCTTCATATAACTTGGCAATGACCTTTTTATCAAGCAAAGAATTCATCTTACAAATGATATAGGCTTCTTCCCCGCTTTTGGCAAGCTCAATTTCACGATCAATTAGTTCCATGATTTTTTCACGTAAATTTAAAGGTGCTACAATAAACTTATTCCAAATCGGTGGATCAGAATAACCGGAAATCAAGTTAAAGAAACGAGATGCATCATCGCCATACTCATCATTACAAGTGAATATACCACAGTCAGTATACATACGAGCTGTTTTACCATTATAATTTCCCGTTGCAAGATGGACATACCGTCTAATACCATCAGTTTCTCTACGCACCACCATGGTAATTTTAGAGTGCGTCTTAAGACCTTTTAGGCCATAAATAACATGACACCCCGCTTTTTCGAGTCGGCGAGCCATATGAATATTATTTTCTTCATCAAAACGCGCCTTAACCTCCATAAGTACGGTTACTTGTTTTCCATTATCTGCAGCCTTTATTAAGGCTGCAATAATCGGAGAATCGCCACTTACGCGATATAAGGTCTGTTTAATAGCTAGTACATCAGGATCTATCGCTGCTTGCGCAATAAATTGCTCAACCACGGCAAAAGATTCAAAGGGATGATGCACAAAAAGATCTTGCTTGCCAATAACCGAAAATAAATTGTCACCTTCATGATCAACTAATTCACCAGGAATTTTAGAATTAAATGGTTCGTATCGAAGCTCATCATAGCCAGGATAGTTGCAAAAATCAAAATACATTCGGCAATCTAAATGTCCATCGATGCGATATACATCCTTTGGTTCTAGTTCTACACTTGTAAGGACAAAGTTTAATAAATAATCCGTTACATCTCCACAAACTTCAAGACGTACCGCATCACCACGACGACGACGGCGTAAAGATGCCTCTACTTCGGATAACAAATCTGTTGTTTCTTCTTCATCAATTTCAAGGTCTGCATCACGAGTAATACGGAATACTATATAATCTTCAATGCCGTAACCCTGGAAGAATTGATTTGCGTAATAAGTAATGACATCCTCTAAATAAACAAATCGATGTTCCTTATTACCCCGGCTTGGAACTTCAATAATTCGACCTAATACAGATGGAATTGGCAAGATAGCAATCTTATAATCTTTGGTTCCATCTTCTTGTATTTGAAAGATACGTACAATAGCATTAATTGTATGATTTGTTAAAAATGGAAATGGATGCCCCGAGTCAACAGCCAATGGTGTTA
>NZ_CALLVP010000089.1 GCF_938010505.1 uncultured Veillonella sp.
CTGAACCAACAGGTGCAGCCATCGTTCGTAGTTTAGACAATAAACATATCTTTGTCTTTGGTCATGCTGAATACGATTGGGATACGCTTAACCGTGAATACGTACGAGATATCAAAAAAGGCATGGAAATGTCTGTTCCAGAAAACTATTTTCCTGATGACGATCCAAAACAACGTCCCATCGTACGCTGGCGATCTGTAAGTACACTATTATTTACAAACTGGCTAAACTATTATGTATACCAAGAAACTCCATATATCATTGAACAAATAAAGAAAATGAAATTTGAACGTGATAAAAACTTAGGTGCTTACATCTAAACTATCGTTAGTGATAGCTGCCCCTAATTACTTCCGAAATCTCTAAAGTAATCTAATCGGTCAAAAGTAATTAGGGGCTTTTTTGCCATTTTTTACAAAACGACTTAGCTTGCTTTGGAGGCTTTGGGGGAATGTTTCTAACGTTATTTGCTTTCACCATAGTTTAAAGTTATGGAAAAGATAATATAAAAAATAGTAGACATAACTTTTAAAGCATAGTACTATACTAGGTATAAAGAACGAAGTTAATGTATAGTCAATATAAAGGAGTTATCATAATGAGTAAGCAATACAGATTTGAAACATTACAATTACATGCCGGACACACGGTGGATCCAACAGGTGCTCGTGCGGTGCCTATTTATCAAACTACATCTTTCGTATTTAAAGATGCTGAGGAAGCTGCTGGTCGTTTTGCATTGACTAATCCTGGGGGCATTTATTCCCGCCTTGGTAATCCTACTACTGATGTGTTGGATGCTCGTGTGGCAGAACTTGAAGGTGGTGCAGCAGGTATCGCAGTAGCATCTGGCTCTGCAGCGATTACATATTCCATTTTGAACGTAGCTAACGCTGGTGATAATATCGTATCAGCATCTACATTGTACGGTGGTACTTATAACTTGTTTACTGCTACATTGCCACGTTTTGGTATCGAAACAAAATTCGTTAATCCTGATAATTTAGAGGAATTTGAAGCGGCTATCGATGAAAAGACTAAAGCTGTGTATATCGAGTCTATCGGCAACCCTGGTATTAATCTTATCGACGTACAAGCTGTAGCTGATATTGCGCATAAACACAATATCATCTTGATTGTAGATAATACATTTGCATCTCCATACTTGTTCCGTCCATTAGAGCACAGTGCTGACGTAGTAGTTCACTCTGCTACTAAATACCTTGGCGGTCACGGCACAACATTGGCCGGTATCGTTGTAGAATCTGGTAAATTTGATTATAAAGGTTCTGGCAAATACCCTGGTTTCTCCGAAGGTGATGAACACTATAACGGTTTAGTATTTGGCGATTTACCAATTCCATTCACTGTAAAAATTCGCGCTCAATTGCTTCGCGATACAGGTGCATGCATTACACCGCTTGCATCTTGGCAAATCTTGCAAGGTATTGAAACATTGTCCTTGCGTGTAGAACGTCACGTTGAAAATACTCGTAAAGTAGTAGATTTCTTGAGCAAACATCCTAAAGTAGCATGGGTAAATTACCCAGAATTAGCAGACAGCAAATACAAATCTTTAGCAGACAAATATTTCTCTAAAGGTATCGGTGCTGTATTTACATTCGGTGTAAAAGGCGGTAAAGAAGCAGGCATTAAATTCGTTGATGCTTTGGAAATCTTCTCCAACCTTGCTAACGTAGCCGATGCTAAATCTCTCGTTATTCATCCTGCATCCACAACACATGCACAACTTAACGAAGAGCAACAAAAATCTGCTGGCGTAACACCAGATATGATTCGTTTGTCCATCGGTCTTGAAAATGCAGATGATATCCTCGAAGACTTAGCACAAGCTTTAGACAAAGCATAATCTTTCGTACCTCTAGTTTGGACACTATAGATCAAACTTTCAGAACTTACAAATGACATCCTTAAGCAAGACTTAAGAAATAGAACACATAACTATCAAACCTATAAAACTTATACAAAAGGCCTCCCAATGGGAGGTCTTTTTGTTAGTATGTAATAGGTTTTATAAGTTTGAAGAGTTATATAGGGATGAATACAAATTTGATAGAATTGAACTCATAATATTGCTGATGGAGGGATATGTGTAGTTTCATAATGAGGAATGAGGAATGAGGATAGAGAATAGAGAATAGAGAATAGAGAATAGAAGGTATAATTTTATATATAAAAAGACCTTGGATTCAATGATCTAAGGTCTTTAAGGGAGTATAGTGTGTGTAACGTTTGGTCTGTGGTGTGTGAGCACAGACCGTTTTCCTATTGTGTGAGATAGGATTTTAGGGAGCCCGCTGTGAGGGTTACGGGCTCTCTAAGAGTGTGTGTTAGAGAGTGTATCCAAAGGATACAGTGTGTATAGTATGTGTGTTATATGTGTAGTGTGTCATCTAAGTGGGTTAGGATAGGGTTTCACTTGATGAAATAAAAATCTTAGTATTTTGTGTTTTTAACTTTTGCGCTAATAACTTTACCGGATGTAGCGTCAACTTTTACTTCAGCTTTTTTGCCACCGCCAGTTGTCATATCAAAGTCGTATACAATTCGACCGTTGTCGCGTTCAAGAGTCCAATCCATAGTTTGGAAGTCACCACCAACTTTTTCCATAGCTTTTGTTTCAGCTACTTCAGGGATGATAACGTTTTGAACGTTGATAGTTTTAGAAGCTTTGGAATAGCCTTTTACTTCTTTACCAACAACTTGACCAGATGCTTCGTCTACTTTAATTTCTACTTCACGGTTGCCATAGTAACCTTCTACTTCATAGTAAGGGTTGTGTTTAGCATCGTAGGAAATAGATTTTACAGTAGCGCCAGGGAATTGTTGTTGGAATACTGTAACAGCGCCCATGTAGTCAACAGAATAATTAGCACGAGCGGATGGAGCAACGCTACCAACACCGTCCCAGTTGCTACGGTGGTTGTAACCATGGTTGCTAGCGGCGCCAACTACACCTGCCAATAAGAATGTGCTAACGCCGAATGCGCATAATACTTTGGATACTTTCTTAACATTTTTCATAATTAATGCCTCCTGATACCAAATTATAATTTTCGATTATTTACGATTTTGTAAAAGTAGATTTTACTCAATCTACTTACGTATAATTTAATCTTGTTATATGAGAGTAAAATGAAGTTATATACATTTTGTATGAAGATGAGTATATCTTTTAGTTATTATGAAGTGATGATAATAACTATTAGTTATAGTCAAACTATAAGAGGTGCTAAAATATAGTTATATATAGTATTAGACTACATAGTAAACCAAATGTCAATCGCTATAGTTGACAATTAAAAATACAAGTGCTTTAATTTAGATAGTTAGTAGTTTGTTTCCGTGTTATCTTGGATCGGCTATATGTATAAAGTTATATATTCTCCATTGATAGCACAAATTTCTGCTTAGGTCTGTTATGAATGGAGGTATACCATGAGCTCTACTGTATCAAAACAAACTCGCATTACCACCCGTCAGTTAACGATGACAGCACTTTTTGTGGCATTAATTGCAGTTGGTGCTTTCATACGGGTTCCATTACCGAATTGTCCGTTTACATTGCAAATCTTATTTACTACATTAGCGGGCATAGTATTAGGCAGCCGTTTAGGCGCGGCCAGTGTTGGTATTTATATTGTGCTAGGTCTTATTGGAGTACCTATTTTTACTTCTGGTGGTGGCCCTGGCTATATTTTACAACCTACCTTTGGATATTTAATTGGCTTTATGGTTGGTGCTTATGCAGTAGGACGTATTGCAGAGTCAATGGATACACTATCGTTTAAACAATTGTTAGCTGGATCTATATTAAATCTATTTATTGTATATGGTCTTGGCATGGTATACCTATACTTCATTATGAATCTATATTTAGGTAAACCGATTGGTGTTGAAGCTGTCATTATTACTTGCTTCTTAATCCCAGTTGGTCCAGATATTTTCTTATGTGCCGTAGCAGCATCTCTTGGTAAAAGAATTATTAAAGAATTACAGCACTAATAAAACAATTTCTATTAAAAACGAGGCATAAAGCCTCGTTTTTCTTTTTACTTATTCTATTATGGGTATACATAGCCTAAAATTGGCTCTGCAGATTTGATTTTTGTAATTTCTATATAAGGTTGTTTACGGCCGTGGAAGTCTCGAGTAGAAACCTTACCTTCGATGGATACCCATTGTTCATTTTGTAAGCTATCACCATCTGTTTTATAAGCTGTCATGCCAATAGGGGCAACGTCAGCAATACAGCAAGCCATAGCCATACGAGAAATAGTGAATTCGTTCGATTTTAGTGTGTTATCTTCGCGATTAACATAGCCTGTCATGTAGACAGTATAGTCTTTATATTGTTCAGCGTTAGATCCAACTTTTACAATGGTTTGATAGAAATTGTCTGAGTTTAAAACGATTTCTTTTTTGTCTTTGGAAATACCTGGTTCCTTACTTTCACTATTAACTGTGATAACCTCGCCAATAGCGTCGTTCGTAAAGTCAAAGTTATTAGTGTCATCGTTTACACGAACGGCACCATGAACACCTGTTGAGGGTACAAGTACTGGTGGAACGATGAGCAATACAATAGGAATAACAATTGGCACGATAGATTTCCAGTTATGTTTATAGTATCTAGAAGGAGCCCAAATGATTGTCGCTAGACCGCCTAAAATAAGGGCTACACTGCTGATGCCTAGTAAAAGCTCATAACGTGGTGCAATATAGTTTAAATAACGACCTGTCACAATGAGGTAAATACAACAAATACCTAATGTAAGATACAATAGACCTTTCACGATGGAAAAACGATCTTTCAGTCCTAATGGCATGAAATCATCTCCTTTTAAGTAATAATTGGCATACTAATTAAGTAAAATTTGTAAACTAGCTAAGTAAGAATTTAAATACTAATGCTGCCATATACGACATAACGGCAATCGTTATGCTTAATCGTACGATAAATGAGGTAGGCATATATTGTTTTAATATATATACGTTTTTGATATCTAGCATCGGACCCAAGATGAGGAAGCCCATTACAGAGCTAATAGGGAACAAGGTGCTTAAGGATTTACCGATGATAGCATCTGATGTAGAGCAGATAGAGAAGAAGAATGCTAAAATTAGTAAAATTGGAATAGCTGCAAATTCTGGTAATGTAAATCCTGCATTGAGAAGCCAAGGTTTGCCATAGACTTGAACTACGGATAATACACCTGCAGCCATGGAGAAATAGAATAAGAGTTGAGAGAATTCTTTCTCCATATGGATTAACAATCTCTTCTTATTGATATGTTTAGTTTTAGCAGTTTCTAAAACGATTTCTTCGTAGCTAAGGCCCTGCGGCGTTCTTGCTTTCATCATAGATGTGGATGGAGGCCAGAATCGGAAGGAAAGGGCTACTAATAAGGCAACACCTAGTCCTAAAATGATACGCCACACGGAGAGCATCGGGTTATCTGGGAATGCATACCATGTAGAAAGAATGGTGACAGGATTGATGATTGGGCTTGCGAGCATAAATAGAAGGGCTACCGACAAAGGAATGCCTCGATCTATTAGAGCCTTGAATAGTGGGATGATGGCGCAGTCACAGACTGGCAAGGCAAAACCACTGACCATGGCAGCTCCATAGCTTTTCCAAGAATGGTCACCTAAAAGTTTCAATAGCACTCGTTGTGGCACGAAATAGCGAATAATCGTCGAGCCTACCGTGCCTAGCAAAAGAAACGGGATGGCCTCTATGATAAGACCAGTGATTATGGCAAAGCATTGGTGAATGGAATAGGGAATATCGTGGCGAAAGGCCGTGACTAACAGTATATAGGTCGTAATACCAATAACTAATAGATTAGGAATGAGTCCCCACGTAGAGTTCCGACATAATTGTTCCACCTTTTCTGGGGTGGGAGCTGTTACAATTTTAGCCTCTCCGTTGTAGTTGCGCAATAAAGCGTGATGTGTATCGGATTCTGTGATGATACAATCTGCGCTGTACAATTGACTCATTACGTCATTACCTAAACCAGGGAGTATGGTTGATACAAATTGATCGGTAGAAATATATAATATCTTCTCTATTTGTATTAGGTGCCTTAGTTTATCACTATATAGTAAGGCTTCTAATTGGTGAAAGCCTACCATGCCATTCCATTCAATCCATAATTCTTTTGGCTTTATTCGTTCTAGATAGTCCGCAATTTTACAGGCTAATGAGTCGTAAGATTTGGCATCACTAGGAACAATGGCACTGAGTTCGTCCGCATTGAGTTGTAATGGCTCTTTGACGAGTGGCACATTACCTTCTTCAGCGCTGATTAGTGCGGTACCACCCAACTTTTTACGATACTGTACTTGTTCGTTTATGAATGTGCTTTTACCAGATCCAATAAACCCCGTAACGATATAAACAGGTATCATGATTGACACACTTCGTTATGTACCATTGGTACATTAAAATCTGTGCCGATAACGACTAAACTATAGTCGTTGGTTTCACTAGGTGAAAGCGAACAGTAATGTGTGCTGTATTGGAGTTCATGAGGACCTTCCGTGGTTGGTACAATCCCTTTGGCACGAAGAACTGTATTTGGCATTCCTTCTAAAATGGTTTTCCACTGTGCGAGACTGAGAGTGCGTAAATCCTTAAATGTATGGCTCATAAATAAATGTTCATCGTGCAAGCAGTGGTCATCATGACAATGATACAGGCGCTTGATGTAATCTCGCAAACCAATGGTATCCCATGTTTCTTCATGGATTGGCGTATGAGGCGTAAGGTCGCGAATCATACGCTTTGTAATGCTTGTTTGTTGAATATCCTCTGTGTGGCTCAAAAAAATAGCATCGCTATGCGTGATTTGATCCTTGAAGAAGAGGCCAAAGTTTTTGATAAACATTGGTGCCTGCATAGCATCGACAGTTGTTATTGATGCATGAACGTAAGCCGATTTTGCAATGTCCTCGTCGTTACAAGTATGGATAATTTCACTAAGTTTGCTTACGCCAGATGGTTCGATGTAGATAATATCGATTTCGTAATTTTGGAGAATATCAAGCAGTGCTTGTTGGAAATTTCCTTGTAAGCTACAGCAAATACAGCCAGAGGTTACTTCGCGGACTGTAGCACCTGTTTTTGCTAGGTTAGCCGCATCAAGGCTAGTTTCACCAAAATCGTTTTCTATAATAAGAATTTTATCTTTAGATGTATGTTCTTTTAGTATATGTTGTAAGAATGTTGTTTTTCCAGAACCTAGAAATCCGGATATGATAACAATAGGGATCATATACACCTCCTGAGTAATGTAAACACAGTATACACCCATAGGATAACACAGAAAATACTCTATGGGGTATATGGAAAGTGGCGAACAGATCAGAGTTTAACGGACTTTTTTGAAATTTATAGGTTATATACTTTATATGAGTATACTAGCACATGTAGTTGATATTCATAATTATTTGTAAATATAATGACATGTGCAGTTTTGATTATATATGAAAGAATACGCCTATATGAATAAATATTTATTTGTAAATTCGGAGAAATTTTTATAAAAAAACCCTCCTACAAGATCGTTTAGTCGGAGAGGTTGACTAAACTACTTGTAGGAGGGTTGGAGAGACATTATTACATAGTTCTCGTGTTTTAATATATTATTTGCTTATAGTATAACAAAATATACATTAAAAATATAGTAATTATTATTTTATTGTAATTTTGCTAATAATGCTTTGAGATACACATATACATTTTCAACAGATGGTAAATGAACGCGTTCTGTTGGCGTATGCGGGCTCACGATAGTAGGGCCAAAGCTAATCATTTGTGTATTTGGTAATACCCCTTTTAACAAACCACATTCGAGGCCTGCGTGAATGGCATTTACATTAGCTGGCGTATCAAACATTTCGTTATGCAAGGAAATCGCTTGCTCTTCCAATTTGGAGCCTTTGTCGTATTCCCAGGCAGGATATCCACCTGTACGTTCTGCAGTTACGCCAAGCGCTTTTGCAAGAAGCATCATTTTCTTTGTTAAGAATTCGAGACTATTGCTATTGGAACTACGGATAGAAATGAGCACTTCAATAGTATGCTGATTTTCACGAACGATAGCAATATTATTGGATGTTTCCACAAGGTTTGGAATAGATTTACTTACAGAATGAACTCCATCTTGTGCAAGGTAGACATATGTAATAAGTGCTTCTGTTGTGTCTTCTGCATATACTATTTCAGGTGTAGCCACATCTTCAACTACGAATGTCAGACCTGGATCTTGTACGGTATATTCGTGTTGGTATTGTTTTTCTTGGTATGCTAATAATGTTTTAATGGCTGTCACGTCTTCAGAACGTACAGATAATACAGCGACTGCCTTGGACGGAATCGCATTATGTTTTACGCCACCTTCGAAGGACGCCAAGCTAATAGGATATTGTTGTTGAATATCATAGAGTACGCGAGTTAACACTTGGTTTGCATTTGCTCGTTGTTCGTTGATTTCGATGCCAGAGTGACCACCTTTAAGACCGGTTACTGTAATGGATAAGCCCGTATCATAGCCAGGTTGGTTGTTATCGCGTAACAATGGAATTCTTACGTGTACGTGGCAACCACCAGCACAGCTAACGGTAAAGTCGTGTTCTACCTCTGTATCAAGGTTGAGTAAGTAATCACCAGTTACTTGACCTTCTTTAATAGCAAAGGCGCCATCCATACCCGTTTCTTCGTTGGTAGTGAATAATAATTGCATTGGACCATGTTGTTGGCTTTCATCTTCAATGATAGCAAGCATCATAGCCGCACCCATACCATTATCAGCGCCTAATGTTGTATGGTCCGCACGCATCCATTCGCCTTCGATGATATTGGCGATTGGATTTTTAGAGAAATCATGGTTGGAGTCATGGTCTTTTACACAAACCATATCGATATGACCTTGCATGATGATGGATGGACGATTTTCATAACCTGGAGAAGCAGCTTTTTTGATGACTACATTTAAGAGTTCGTCTTGCTGCACTTCAAGATTTAAGTTTTGGGCGAAGTTTACGATGTAATCGCTGATGCCTTTTTCATTGCCAGACTCACGAGGAATTTGGCTCATTTCTTTAAAAATTTCTAGTACGCGTTTTGCTTGAACGATTGTTTCCATAATGGTACCTTTCATTCTCATGTAAATAATCGATATGTATGTATTATTGAAAGCTTTTAAATCTATATTTTAGTGGAACATTTAATTTATACAGTCCACTTGTTTTATAGCTTATAGTAAGAACTTTCACAGACATACATATGGAATATATAAATAATTACTATATATATATAGTTATATCATAATAAAGATTATTAGGATAGCTTATGTCAGGTGCTAGCTATATAGGAATTATATTGTATAATGAGGGTATACGAATAACGATTAACTAAATCCAATAGATTTTAGAAGGTTGGTGAACCAATGCAACATGAAAGTCGCAATATCAGCATGCTTATGGATTTTTATGAGATGACCATGGCACACGGCTACTTTACAAAGTTAGAAAATATGGATCGTGTCGCATTTGATGTTTTCTTTAGACGCAATCCAGACAAGGGTGGCTTCTCTATTTTTGGCGGTCTCGAACAAATCGTTGAGTACATTTTAAATTTACACTTTGATGAAAGTGACATCTCCTATTTACGGGACCAAGGCATTTTTAGTAAAGAGTTTTTAGCGTATTTAAAAGATTTTTCCTTCACTGGTGATGTATATGCCTTTCCGGAAGGTTCAATTATTTATCCCAATGAACCGATTATTACTATCGTGGCGCCTCTCATAGATGCACAAATCGTAGAAACTGCAGTGCTTACTATGATGAACCATCAATCTCTTATCGCCACAAAAGCTAATCGTATCGTTCGAGCTGCGGATGGTCGTATTGTGGCTGACTTTGGCGCTCGCCGTGCACATAATGTAGACGCTGCCGTATATGGTGCAAGAGCCGCTTATATTGGCGGTGTTCAGTCTACTGCAACGGTTTTAGCGGGTCAACAATTTGGTATCCCTGTCAGTGGGACCATGGCACATAGCTGGGTTATGTACTATGGCTCTGAATATGATGCTTTCAAAGCCTATGCCGAAGTATATCCAGATAATGCAGTATTCCTCGTTGATACCTATGATGTGTTAAATTCTGGTGTGCCAAATGCTATTAAGGTAGCAAAGGATGTATTAGAGCCAATGGGGAAACGTTTAAAAGGGATCCGCCTTGACTCCGGTGACCTTGCATATTTGGCTAAAAAAGCACGATGCATGCTAGATGATGCAGGTTTAGAGGATTGTAAAATCATGGCATCTAATAGCCTAGACGAATATACAATTACATCTTTGCTAATACAAGGTGGACCTATTGATATCTTTGGCGTAGGGGAACGCCTCATTACCTCTAAGAGTGATCCCGTATTTGGTGCCGTATATAAGATTGCTAGCATTGAAAAAGATGGTGTGTGGGAACCGCGCATCAAGATTTCTGAGACTGTTGAAAAAATTACTAATCCAGGGCTTAAAAAGGTATATCGTGTTTATAATGATAAGGGTCGTGCGATTGCAGATCTATTAACATTGTTGAGAGAGGTACCTGATACGGAGGAACCATATCGATATATCGACCCTGAACAACCTTGGCGTGAATTATATTTTGAAAACTGTACCTTCAAAGAGATGAAGCAACTCGTTATCAAGGATGGTAAACTCGTTGTAAACTTGCCAACATTAGAGGAGATTCGACAATATGTACAGGAACAATTATCTAATGAAATTTGGCCTGAAGAGCAACGCTTTGAAAACCCACATCGTCACTATCTTGATATGAGTCCTAGCTACTATCAATTGAAGATGGATTTATTGAACCGTATTTACCGGAAAAAGTAGGAGGGTTTATGTTAGAAAATCCACAAGCTACAAAGGATGCCCTCGTTCAATGGATTCGAGATTATTTTTGTGAAAATGGTCCTAACTGTAGTGCTGTAGTCGGCATTTCAGGTGGTAAGGACTCTACTATCGTGGCCGCTCTTTGCAAAGAAGCCCTCGGTGCAGATCGCGTTGTGGGTGTTCTTATGCCAAATGGAGTTCAATCGGATATTGATGATGCCAAGGCAGTTGTGGAGTACTTAGGTATTCCACATATGACGGTTAATATAGGTGCTGCCTATGAGGCTTTAACTCAAGCTATCGTTCAAGGTGAAGGGTATGAAGCTGTAACGGAAAGAGCTGATTTATCTAAAGATGCTGCCATTAATACGCCACCTCGCCTCCGGATGGCAACTCTCTATGCAGTAGGGCAAAATTTGCCAAATGGTGCTCGAGTAGCAAATACTTGTAATGGCTCTGAAGATTATGTAGGGTACTCCACAAAATTTGGTGATAGTGCAGGAGATTTTAGTCCTCTCGCACAACTCGTGGTAGAAGAGGTTCGTCAAATAGGTAAACTCCTTGATATTCCATTATATCTAGTTGATAAGGTACCAAGTGATGGTCTTAGTGGTCAGTCAGATGAGGATAAATTAGGATTTACCTATGCTGTACTGGATCGTTATATCAGAACTGGTGAAATTGAAGATCAGCCGACAAAAGAGCGAATAGATCATCTGAATCGAATCAATAAACATAAATTAGAATTGATGCCGTCATTTGATCCAAATCTTTAAATTCAACAACAATAATTGTTTTATAGTTTTATAGTGGAGATAATATGGAGACAAAAATTGCTTTGATTGGTACTGGTGGGACCATTGCAGGACAAGGTGCTTCTGATACCGATCTGACAGGCTATACAGCAGGGGTGTTAGGTCTCGACGAAATTCTAGCCTCTGTACCTGGTACAAAACCGTATGGTCCTTATACATATACTCAGTTTAGTAATATTGAAAGCTCTGATATTACCGTAAATCACTGGTTAGAACTTTCTAAGTTGGTGCAAAAATTGGTTGATCGAGATGATATCGGTGGTGTTGTTATTACTCACGGCACAGATAGTATGGAGGAAACTGCATACTTTTTAAATCTAACTGTTCATACTGACAAGCCAATTGTTGTTACTGGATCTATGAGACCTGCTGGCGCTATCAGTGCTGATGGTCCAATTAATTTGTTGCAAGCTATTCAAGTAGCGAGAACACCAGCATCTGTAGGCAAAGGTGTGGTAGTAGTGTTAAATGGCTATATTGATGGGGCGCGGGATGTATCTAAGTGCAACACTACTAATGTAGCGACCTTTGATAGTCCATTGGTGGGACATCTTGGTATTGTACAAGATGGGGTTGCACATTACTATAAAGAGTCTACTCGCTGTCATACTAAGGACTCTGTATTTGATGTAACTAAATTAACAGAGTTGCCTCGTGTAGTGATTTTGACTTGCTATGGCGGTATGGATGATATGGTACCTATGAGTGTGGTTGCTACAAATCCAGACGGTTTGATCTTAACAGGCCTTGGTCATGGCACAATCCCGCAAAATGTACGTCAAATCACACAAAGTACAACGTTCCCAATCGTACGTGCGTCTCGCACTGGTAGTGGCATGGTATCTGCAGTACCACAAGATTCATTGGCTGGCTATCTTGTAAGTGATACATTGAGCCCGCAAAAAGCTCGTATCCTACTGATGTTAGGGCTTACAAAAACTAAAAAACTTAAAAAGTTACAACAATTTTTCCATGAATATTAATGGCGCATTGTATTAAAGGAACATAATGATTCCTTGAATCTATTCTTTGAATATAAAGAATAAATTGATAAAAGTTGAGAAAATATCTCAAAATTTAATTTGATATTCATTTTCAAGAATTAAACTATGTGTAACAGTTTTATATGCAATAAACCGCACATTCCGATCGCCTAGGATGTGCGGTTTTTCATATGTATATATTATTTTTATAAATGAGCGGAGCATAGAGCGATAACTTCGGGTTTATTAAGTCAGATTGTTTTTATATCACCTTATATGGTTATTCAGCGCCGATAGCATTTTCTAGTGCCCTTTGCACACCGACATAAACTGCCTTGGCTAAGGTGTCGCCAAATAGCGAGAAGGAGCCTGCATCAGTTAAGATATCACCGTTTGTATCGATGGTGAGAATGATACCGTCTGTAGAAGTGCCCGTAGCGGATGATTTGCGTTCTTTTGTAATCGCGTCAGGAATGTCTTCATTAATAAATGGATGGAGGCGTACGCTTTCAACATCCCAATCTTGTAGGGCTGCGGTTTTAGCCTCGGTAATCGTCATGATAGCTTTTACCATAGCACTATCTGTTAAAGCCTTGTTTGTAAATACAAGGATGTTAATTGTGCCAGGCACTACGAATTCTCCATCTCGCTCTTCGTAGCAATAGCCTGTACCTGCGCGATGAGCTGTTTTTTCATATCCTGCAGTTACGATGGTTTCCACGATAGTATCATGCTCCTCGACTTTGGCATAGGCGTGTAAATTCATTGTCGCAGACGTAAGGAGTGCCGTACTAAAATGAACTGGTGTATCGATGTGTTCAAATTCTTGAGCCAAATAATTGGCTACAGAGCCACCTGGTAAATCTTTTTCTGTTTCGATTTGATATGTTAGCTGTTGATTACGCACAGCTAGAGTATGGTGATAACCGCCGTTTAATTGCCCACTAGAAAGGGAATAATGAATATCGTCAAAGTGTATTGTGAGGGAGTGTAACTCTCTAGTTACATAACCTCCAGTGGCAAGCTCTTGGGGTGCTTCGTATGGATTATTGAACATTTCAGTCTCCCTGAACTAATTACTAATTTATTTACCCTCTATATTGGTATATATGATATACTGTATATTCTTAAATCTATATTGTTTGCAATATATTATTATATAATATTTCTATAACTTTACTGTTATAGGAGAAATTATATCATACTTTTACTATGAAATTTGGTATACTAGCAAGTGACTAAATAATAAATTAATAGAAGAGGATACATAGAAGAGGATACGTTGAATAATAAAATATCGAGGAGATTTATATGACTGAACTTTGGGTAAATTTGTCATCAATGTTGTTTGATGATGCCAATGTATTACTTTATTTTAAAGACTGGTTTTTTAATCAAGCTGGAAATATTTTAATTGCCTTAATTATATTTTTGATTGGTAGACGACTCATTCATTGGGTACAAAGTATTGCAGAACGCTTGATGACACGTGCTCAATATGATCCGGCAGCGATGAGCTTTGTGAGCCAAATTCTTTATTATGTATTATTGGTAGCGCTCGTTTTAATTTGTATTAACCAATTAGGTGTTCCTACTACAAGCTTTATAGCTGCCTTTGGTGCCTTCGGTTTAGGTATTGGTTTGGCTTTACAAAATAACTTGGCAAACTTGGCATCTGGTTTGCTAATTTTGTTGTTTAAACCATTTCGTGCAGGTCACTACATTTCAGTAGGTAATATTGAAGGTAATGTACAAGCTATTCAATTTATGAATACTATCATTACTACGAAGGACCAAAAACGAGTTTATATTCCAAATTCTCAATTGACGTCTAATCCAGTAACAAATTTTTCTTATATGAAAGAACGTGTAATTCCGTTTATTTTCGATATTGGTTATAACAATGATCATCATGAAGCGATTCAAGTATTAAAAGATGTGTTTGCAGCTGATAAACGTGTAATAAATCATAAGAATATGGAAATCGGTATAAAAGAATTTGGCGATAACTCAGTCCGTATTGCTGCTTTTGTACGCGTAAAAACGAGTAATTATTTGGACGTTTATTATGATACGATGTCTAGTGTGAAAGATGCTTTTGACAAACATGGCATCGATATTCCATTCCCTCAACGTGTAGTATATGTACAAAATATTGATTCTCCTGCAGTTGAGCATGAGGCAAAACTTGATGGTGAAAATAATAGCAATAAATCATAGCTTTTAAGGAAGGTCTTTGATAGATAATATTACTTACATGAAATGCTATTTCGTTAGGCAGATGTAATATGTATATATTTTAGGATGATAATATTAAAAAAAGTATGCTAGAAGTCATATTTGTTTAGAAAGAGAGAAGTATGTTTAAAGGTTTTAAGAAGATGGTTTTGACTGCCACCTTCGCTGTGACAGCTGTGTTTGGTGCTGTAGGAGGTGTGCCAACGGCATTGGCAGCATACATTGCTCCGCCATCTACCGTAGGTGAAGCAGTGGTCCTCATTGATGCGGACACAAAAGAAATCTTATTTTCTAAGAATCCTGATAAGTGGATGCACCCAGCAAGTACTACGAAAATGGTTACCTTGTTAACTGCTCTAGAGCTAAAAGGCACGCAGCTTGATGAACTAGCTACTATTAGTAGCTATGCTACAAGCATGGAGGAGTCAAATCTCGGTGTTCGCGTTGGCGATCAAATTACATTAGAAGGCGTTATTGAAGGTATGATGGTTGCCAGTGGTAATGATGCGGCCGTTGTGGTAGCTGAAAATGTAAGTGGTTCTGTAGAGAAATTTGGTAAAGATATGACTCGCATTGCTGCAAAAGCAGGAGCGAAGAATAGTGTGTTCTTGAATCCTCATGGTTTAACGCAAATGGGGCACCACTCTACGGCTCGTGATTTGGCAATGATTGCCGCATATGGCATGAAATATCAAATGTTCCGCGATAAGGTTGCCAACGACTACTATAAGGTGCCATACCAAAATCGTGCACCAGAAACAATACGTACCACAAATCATTTTATTCGCAACAAATATCCAGGTGCGAATGGTTTGAAAACGGGCTTTACAAATGCTGCTGGTGAATGCTTGATTGCATCTGCGACGCGTAAGGGACATACTATGATTGTGGTTATGCTTAATGATGATAATCGTTGGGAAGAAGCGGTTCAATTCCTAGATTATGGATTTAAATTACGTGGGGTAATTTAAGGATCTATTGTGTAATGGAGGATATATGAGTTCATTTTTCGCATTTTTAAAACGTATGCGGTTTATCAATCGATGGAGCCTCATGCGAAATACGGAAACAGAAAATATTCAAGAGCATAGCCTTGAAGTGGCCATGGTAGCGCACAACTTGGGGGCTATAAAAAATGAATACTTCGGCGGTAATGTAGATATTAATAAGGTAGCTGTCATAGCCATGTATCATGAGGTGAGTGAAATCTTTACAGGCGATATGCCGACTCCCATCAAATACTTTGATCCAAAGTTACGGGAGCTTTATGGCGAGGTTGAAAGATTGGCACAAGCGAAGATGCTCTCCACCTTACCAGAACGACTACAAGCTGTTTATAAGCCTATAATCGTAGATGCTGAGGATAGTCCAGAATGGTCCATTGTTAAGGCTGCTGATACGATTTCAGCCTATATGAAATGTGTGAACGAACTCAAGGCTGGAAACGATGAATTTAAAGAAGCGCATGACTCTATCTTAGCTAAGCTAAAAGTACTCCATATGCCGGAGGTGGATATGTTCCTTGAAACATATATGCCAGCTCTTGGTAAGAGTTTGGATGAGTTGAACTATTACGAAATCAAATAACTAATAAAAAGAGACGACCATTGGTCGTCTTTTTTTAGTTCTATGTAATTATAGATTTCTACTTATGTGACTATTATTGCTAGTTTACTTATGTACTATTATTGCTGGTTTGCTTATGTGACTTATTGGCAGTCTGCTTGTATGACCATTAGAAACATATTGCGTAATCATTATATGCGCAATCATTATATAGTGTAATAATTATAATTTGTTTTTCCTATCTATAATTTCTTGATTTCTTATCAATATTTTTTTACCCCTCCACGAGAAGGCGCGTTGCCCATATTTTGCTTTGAACTCTTTGTTTGTTAGTGTTTCTAGTTCGTTTATATCGATATACGGTTCTATCTGTTGAAATTCAGGGATAGGCGTAGTTGGAATATTTTTGTTGTGAGGACACACCTCTTGGCACACATCACAACCAAATACGAGTGGAGTTTTAGCGAGGATATTTTCCTCTTCATCAGTGAGCTCTCCTTTTTTCTGAGTCAAGTAGCTTTTACAAGTGTCGTATTTAAACTCGTCATGGCCTAAACATTGACCCAAGCAAGCTGTGATACAACGATTGCATCCCATACAGGATTGTTCAAGAGGCGTATTTGGCTCGATTTCAAGTGTTGTTAAAATTGTACCGATAACGATATAGGAACCCCATTTAGGACTGATGAAGCAATTGTTTTTTCCATAAAAACCAAGACCTGCCAAATAGGCCATGTACCGATCTGCTAAAGGTGAGGTATCACAATGAATGGAGAACTGAGCTGATTCATCTATTATTTGTAATTTTTCAATAAGTCGTTCTAAATATTCATTAATGACCAGGTGATAATCTTTAGCCCATGTATAGCGAGATAGATTTGAGGGGGCCTTATGTTCTACGTAATATGGGAATAGACAAACGATTGCACTTTTAGGTGTAAACTGGGTTGTTCCTAGCAGTCTTGCTTCCACATCTGCAGTAGTAAAGGGGCATGGGTTACTTTCAGATAAAATGGTTTTTGCATTTTCAGGTAATGGCCAAGAGGCAATCCCAAATTCATAAATATGTAATTCTTTGCAAATTTCATGTAAATTTGAATATTTTATCATAGATTTAGTGGTGAATTATTGGTAAAATAAAAGTATAGAAAACGCAAGGAATTCTATAGATTCTTGCTAAGTTTGTAGTTTGGTGAGAACTATATTTTCATAGTTATCACCATAATTCTGTTAGTATTAGTATACCATTGAGAGGACAGATTATGTTAGCATTTATGAAAGTATTACAACCGAAGACGGTGGAAGAGGCTTATGAACTAGCCGCCAAGAACAAAACTGCTCCAATGTTAGCTGGCGGCTGTTGGCTGCGTTTAGGTCGACGCACATGGCCATCAGTGATTGATATGGCAGGTCTTGATTTGCGTTATGTTCGTGAAGAAGATAACGAATTTGTAATTGGCGCTATGGCGACACAAGGAGATGTGGAACGTTTTGAGCCATTACAACAATTCTGCGGCGGCGCCGTAGTTAAAGGAGTCAAGGAAATCCTTGGCGTTCAATTTAGAAATACTGCTACCATGGGCGGCTCTGTAGCAAGTAGATTTGGTTTCTCCGATATCATTCCTGCATTATTGGCGGTGCATGCAGACATCGTTACCTTTAAAGGTGGTCGTATGTCCATGCAAGACTATATGAAGTATAGAGAACGTGATATCCTCGTGGAAATTCGCATCCCTAAAGTAGATGTACCTGTAGCTGTTGAAGCTCTTCGCATCTCTCGTGGCGACTTCCCATTATTGACAGGTGCTCTTCGCCATGACGAAAAAGGCGTTGAATTGTACATTGGTACAAGACCTGGTACACCTCAATTGGCAGAAAAAGCAAGTGCTTTACTTTCAGAAAAAGGATTGTCCGCAGCAAAAGAGGCAGGTCAATTGGCATCTGAAGAACTAGTTTATCAATCTAATTCCCATGCGTCTAAAGAATATCGTATGGAGATGGTAAAAGCAATGGTTCAACGCTTAGCTAAGGAGGTGGCACAATAATGGAACTCGTACTTAATATTAATAATAAAAATGTAACGGTTAATGTGCCAACTGATGAAATGTTGTTAGACACATTGCGTAACCTTGGTTATTACAGCGTGCGTTGTGGCTGTGATACAACAAACTGTGGTCTTTGTACTGTATGGGTAGATGATGAAATCATCTTGTCTTGTGCATATCCTTCCTTCCGTGCACCAGGCCATAAGATTACTACATTAGAAGGCTTACAAGAAGAAGCTGAATTATTGGCGGACTGTATCGCTAGTGAGGGTGGGGACCAATGTGGTTTCTGTACGACTGGCATGATGATGAGTGCAATCAATTTGAAACGTAAAAATCCAAAGGCTAGCGATGATGAAATCCGGGAGTACCTCATTGGTAACCTATGCCGTTGTACTGGCTATGAAGCACAACTTCGAGGGGTTCGTAAATTCTTAGAAGGAGGCCTATAATGAAAAAGCACATTGGTAAATCTTATGACAAAGTTGACTACAAAGGTATTTTGTCGGGTAAACCATCCTATACAGGTGATTTTGTTCCAAAAGATGCGCTAATCATAAAGGTTCTTCGTAGTCCTCATGCACATGCGCGCATCAAATCTATTGATACATCTAAAGCTAAGTTGATTCCGGGTGTAGAAGCAATTTTTACACATGAAGATGTGCCTAAAACTCGCTTCACATTGGCAGGTCAAACATATCCAGAGCCATCTGCATATGATGCGCTTATCTTGGAGCCTGTAGTTCGCTACGTTGGAGACGAAGTAGCCCTCATAGTAGCAAAAGATGAGGCTACAGCGCTAAAAGCTATGCCTCTTATCAAGGTTGAGTACGAAGTACAAAAACCTGTGCTTGATATGCATACAGCTATCGATCATGAAACAATAGTACATCCTGAAGACGATATTCACAACAATATCCCTGTAGGTCAAGACTACAAACGAAATATTTGCGTATCTTATCACAAACGCGTAGGTGATATTGAAGCAGAACTTGCTAAATGTGATTACGTGGCAGAAGGTACATACTTTGATCAAGCCACACGCCAAACATCGATGGAAACATTTCAAAGTTTTGGCTACATTGATACATTAGGTCGTGTAGTTGTCGTATCCTCTACACAAATCGTATTCCATGTACGCCGTCACATCGCTCGCGCACTTGGCATTCCTGCTACGAAGGTTCGCGTGTTGAAACCTCGTATCGGTGGGGGGTTCGGTTCTAAACAAACGGCTTGTACAGAAATTATGACAGCTTTTGTAGCGTGGACTTTGAAAAAACCTTGCTACCTCGCATATGATCGCACAGAGGCGCAAACTTGTTCCACTACACGTCACGCTCGAGAATGGAAAATCCGCGTAGGTGCTACAAAAGACGGCATCATCAAGGTTATCGACATGGATTCTATTACAGCCGCTGGTGCTCACGCAACACACTGTTTCACTACTACAACGGCTGGTGAACATAAATCTGTGCCTTTGTACAACAAAGCTACTGCTGTTCATTATGGTACAGAAGGTGTGTATACCAACCATACTCCAGGTGGTGCTTTCCGTGGGTACGGTGCAACAGAAGCCTTGTGGCCATTAGAATGTGCTGTTAACCAATTGGCTGACAAGATGGGAATTGATCCAGCTGAATTACGTCAAAAGAACTTGATCGCGGAAGGTGAACAAAGCTTAGTATATGCTCCAGATGAATACCTTGATTCTGGTCTTTTCCAAGATACAGTAAATCGTGTAAAAGAAATGGCTCGATGGGATGAACGTCCTCACTCTTGGGATATCGATGAACGTTATCGCGGTGGCCTTGGTATGGCTTTAGCATTACAAGGCTCTGGCGTCGCAAATATCGACGTAGCATCCGTTGAAATTCGTCTTGGTGATGACGGTAACTATACATTGTATACTGGCTCCTCTGATATGGGCACGGGCTCTAATACTGTATTGACTCAAATGGCCTGTGAAGTAATAGGTTGTCCTATGGAATATATGACTG
>NZ_CALLVP010000090.1 GCF_938010505.1 uncultured Veillonella sp.
TTATCTTTTTCCCAATAAGCAATTTGAACAGAATCGTTGCTAGAGCCTAAAGTATGTACAGGGATTCCATTAGGGGTAGTAAAGCTAACTGCATCATCAGCATTGTATTTTGTCTTTTCCAATATGGGCTTTACCACGGTATCGATAGCCCAACCCATACGATATACAATATCTGTATTAGAGAAGGTAAGTTTAGGCCCAAACATTCCATGAGCTCCAGTTTCTGTATATACGATTTCTAATACGTCATGATCCCTTGACTTTACATCGCGTACTACATAGTCTTCAGGCATATAAGATGGAATTTGTAAATCATATCCAAAATACTTTGTACTTGCGTCAATATTAAGCTGTACTATATCACCATTATCAACTTGGTCATACCATCGATAGCGATTCATTAACTCTTTATTCTTTTCCACTGTATCAGTGGTAACTGTATATCCATTTTCATCCACTAAAGGAGATAACGCACTAACTGATTGTACTCCAAAGCTGCCTATCACGGTAGCTAATATTCCCATGGCTAATAATGATTTTGTTATTTTCAATCTCATAATCTCTGCTCTCTCTAAATTTAGATATTTATAAGTATATATTACCGAAGTAATCATTTATCTATTACATTTTTAACTCAGATCACTGACTTTCAAGAGTATTACGTACCATTAATAAATCACACCAGTCTATGCTTTCATAGGCACTACATGTTCCTGTTTTATTTCTTCAATAGTTTTAGGTTTAATCGGTGTTATCGGATAGTTACCAACTAGTTCATAGCGGGAGCTATCAATATTTTTCAACGGTACCACATGGTCCTTATAGAATTCCGCATCAGCCTCTTTCACCTGTTCTAAGAAGAATAGGAAGTAAGCCATACCATCCTTCGCCCACGTAATACTGCGAACCATATGCATTTCAGGATTACCTGTATAATAAACCTCACCAGAATCACCTGATTTAGACCATTCAAAATCGCCGTACTCAGATGGAACATATGGTGTGTCTCTCACAGTATCCAAGGAATATCCCATTCTATAGGCCATAATACTGTCTATATATTTTTTCCCATCCCGATAGATAGTTGCACCTTTTTTGTAGTATACAACCTCTAATACATCATTTCGATCTTGACGTGCTGTATAAAGCTGATAACCATAAGGTATATAACTAGGTGCTTTGACCTCATACGGTAGTTGCTGTGCAGCTTCTACTATTCCTTTCCAATTACGAGCTCCTTCTTGTGTTTTCATAGGCCACTCTAATAAGGTCTTTCTTGGCAATGCTTTAATTGCTGAATCAGGATGAACTCTAGGCATATCATTTGTAACGGTTGCTGAAACACCAACATTATCTGTAGATATAGAATCATTAACAACATCTGCTGAAACATATCCCACAGACAATAAGCCTACAGCCATAGCAGCTAAAACGGACTTATATAGAAACTTCTTCATGATCTCTCCTTTTATAAAGACTTGATATATACTTTACACATATAATGATATATTTTCTTATTTATATCAAAAACATGCCCCCGATTCTGTTGCCCTAGCTACTTCATAAAACTTTTATCTTTCCTATTGTGAAAGTATAGTTATGAGCCATTAGCTGCTTTAATGCTTATTAGTTATACATAATAAAACATCCTACTAAACGCTATATTACAATAGAGTTCAATAGGATGTTTTGTCATTATTTAGTTAATGGAGGCATAATAATATCTTGTTCAAGCTGTCTTCGTCTTTTTGCAGTATAGTCTACAACTTTAATTTGAACTACGCCCACAGAGTTTACCATGGCATCGGTAAAGGTAAATTCTCGACCAGTCTGATGCTTCATCAACACTTGTAAACCATGAGCTTTTTCATCAATATTCGCTAAATAAACAGCCTCTCCTCGTCCCATTACACTGGAATAAACTGAACTATATTTACAAGGAATATCTCCACCTGATACGAGGGCTTCATCATCGCCATCAATTTCGATAAATACATGAGGGTTCTCTTGAATCAAACTAAACTTCTTCCCCTCATGATAGCCATGTACATAGATGTAGAGTATATCATCTGCAATTTCATAACCAAAATGTAAAGGTACTACATAAGGGTAATCACCATCCATCATGCCTAGGTGAATGATGCGAGTGCCGTTTAAAATACCTTTAATTTCATCTATATTTGTAACCATACGATCTTGACGTCTCATAATAGCCTCCACGGTTATATTTTAATAATAGTTCATATATTATTATAACAATTTTTCAGCTATATTTCTCACCAATCCTTTTGAAAGCTATAAGTAATCTATATTAATCAAGGTAGTTTATTAAATATATCTCCAAGATTTGTCTACTGTAAAAATACATTTGACTTTTTAGAATAGATACTGTATTATAAGAAAATAGTTTCATAGATTCTATAGATTATGAAAGTTATGGTTATCCATGGCTTTTTATGTTTATAGATAGTTTGTAGAAAAGAGGTCTTTATTATGTCTGATACTCATCAGTTAAAACGGGGTCTTAAGAACAGACATGTACAGTTACTCGCTATCGGCGGTGCTATTGGTACAGGTTTATTCTTAGGCTCCGGCCGCGCCATTCACTTGGCGGGTCCATCCATTATATTCGCCTACCTAATAACAGGTGTTATGTGCTTCTTTATTATGAGAGCACTAGGCGAATTACTGTTATCTAACCTAAACCACCACTCTTTTATCGACTTTGTAGAAGATTACTTAGGGGATCGAGCAGCATTTATCACGGGATGGACATACTGGTTTTGCTGGCTTTCACTAGCCATGGCAGACTTAACGGCCGTAGGCCTCTACATGCAGTACTGGATACCGTGGCTGCCCCAATGGATACCCGCCTTACTCGTTTTAATCGTCTTGTTGTTAATGAACTTGACAGCTGTAAAACATTTCGGCGAAATGGAATTCTGGTTTGCCTTGATTAAGGTAATCGCTATCATCTCTCTTATCATCATCGGTATCATCATGATTGTTACAGGTTTTACTACAGATGCTGGCGTCGCTGCCTTTAGTAATATGTGGAACTATGGAGGATGGTTCCCGAATGGAACGATGGGCTTTATTCTATCATTCCAAATGGTTGTATTTGCTTTCACAGGTATCGAACTCGTAGGGTTGACAGCTGGTGAAACGGAAGATCCTGAAAAGGTTATTCCAATGGCCATAAATAATATCCCATTACGTATTATTTTATTCTATGTAGGCTCTTTAGCCATCATCATGAGTATTTACCCTTGGACTGCCGTTAACCCTGCTGCAAGCCCATTTGTAGCGGTATTTACCGCCGTTGGTATTACAGCCGCTGCAGGTATCGTAAACTTCGTTGTTCTTACCTCTGCAGCATCTGCTACAAACTCCGGTATCTTCAGTACCGGTCGTATGATTTATGCCTTGGCAAAACGCGGTCACGCCCCAAGTTCGATGCGCCGCTTGACTCACAGCAGTGTACCATACCAAGCAACGATTTTCTCCGCAGCCGTATTACTGATTACTGTTGTACTCAACTACGTAATGCCTGAAGCAGTATTCGTTATGATTACATCAATCTCCACATTCTGCTTTATCTTTATTTGGGCCATGATGGTTATTTGCCATCTCAAATATCGCAAGAAAAATCCTGAGGTAGCGGCACAGTCTAAATTTAAAATGCCTCTATACCCAGTAATGAATTACGTTATCCTCGCGTTCTTCGTTTTCGTTTTAGCCATTCTAGCCTTAAACGAAGATACGCGAATTGCCCTCTTGTTCACACCAATTTGGTTCATCATTCTTTGGGCCTTCTACTCCATGCTTAACACAGACGATGAAGATGCCCTTGGAGAAGAACTCATCGAAATGGCAGGCGTAAAAGAACTTTACAAAAAACCTAAAAAAGACGATTCCGATGATTACGTAATCTAACAAAAAAGCTCGTGCTATGCACGAGCTTTTCTTTTACTTCATTGGCGGAAAGTTTTGTTGTTCATATTGTTGTAGATATAATGATAAATTACTTGTATCTTCATTGTAATTAAAGATAGTCTTTATGCGATAGCCTTCTTGAGTGATGATGATATCAATAGAGGATGGTACTTCTTGACCATTCTGTTGCAAGTGGTTAACTAATTCTTGCAAGGACTCTGTTTGACGTAAAGAACCGGTCATATATTTACCTTTGGATAAACCTGTATTTCTAATGACTTGGCCATTGTATACTTGACCTCTATTATCTTTGTAATAAAAGCGTACAGCATCATTATCTCCCGTAGGAACTGCTTTAATATAAATGATTTTCCAATTCTTCTTAATCATCACTTTTGTAGCTTCTGCTAAATTATTAGACAAACGTCGTGTTTCTTTATTTGTTGATTTAGACACGCCATTAACCTGTTGAATTTCATCATTCATAGGCACATCAATAAGTGCCACTACTGGATCTTGTTCTACCTTTTTTGCATCTGCAGGCTGAACCGCGAACATACCAACAACCGCCATTACAGCTAATGCGGTAAGAGCAATTTTTTTCATTCCATCTCTCCTTAGTTAGGATACATCAAAACAAATTATATTTTATACAACACATTCTATTATATTCATTAAACAGTTTAATATCAAGTCATACTTAATTTTTAGGACTGACACTATTAATGATTTGGTTCCATCGTTCAAAACGTTTAGTATCGTAGTTCATATCCATATATTTAATATTAAAAGAGGTAATCGATTTTAGATTTTCATAGCGTTCCATCTCATCAGTCTTAACATTCCAGAACAACATCATATTTTCATATATAGGAATACCATAATACTGTTCAGCTTTAAAAAAATCAAAAGGTAAATTCATATTTGGTTTCGCATATATAAGAGGAGTAACCGTGAGCAAATAAGTATCTCCTACCTTACCATTTATATATAATTCTCTAGGAATAAGAGAGTCTAATATTACTTTATCATTTTTAATACCATGTTTACTTTCTTTCTTTTGTTGAACCAAACGTGGATCTGTATCAACTATTTTAGAAGCAGATAAATTAGCATCTATAATATATTCTCCATCTCGATTAGAGGCTATAATTTTTCCATCTATATAATCTAAGGAAGCAGAAAATTTATCTAAATCATATCCAATAATATTAGAAACTAAAGATGTATCATTGATTTTAAAAATCAAAAGTGGATACAACTTCATATCAGGAATAGTATCATTAGAGCATCCGAGTAGATATAGTTCCTCATTAACAATAAGATAATCAACAATATAACAGTTATATTGTTTTAAAATGGGTAATACATCGATAGTATACGATTCAGAATAATTAGATGCACTCAGAATCTTTAATGCCGCAGTAGGATTACGATTAATATCAACCGCAATATCCTTTTCTATAATTACCCCTTGTTTTGGTAAAATTCGAGCCTCATTTCTCGTACCACTAAGGTGTAAGGCACACAAAATAAGGATAAGTAAAAGCAAAAAACCAACAATATAATGCTTTTGTATCCATTGCAACATAGGACCACCTCTCTTACCTATAGTATAACTAAATCTGTCGACTAATAAAAGAAAAGACTTCTGCCAATTCTTGACCGATTATATTCTGTCAATTACTGGTAAAAGCCTTTAATTTTATAATATTGGTTATGAAATTGTCCTATATAGTAAAGAGATATACTTAGATGTTTCTATTCGCAGAAATATCAAAATCAATATTACTAAATTAGTTACTAAAATCCGTATCCACAATAGCGAATTGTGTATAATCAGGGTAACGTTTTTGCATTTCTGCCTTGATTTTTTCTAATGTACTATGTGGATCTTCTTCATCAAAGTCAAAGATAATATCGTAGTAAATAACCTTCTTTTCTTCTTGTACGTAGAAGGCATGTACTTGTACTACATGTGTATATAAACTAATAACTTGATCAAGAGCTTTTCTAATTTCAAGTACTTCTACACTTGGTTTGTTTTCAGCATATACACCAACAGTCATATTGATACCAAACTTTTTATAAAGATGAACCGCAATGCCCTTTGTTAATGGGTGAACTTCTGCCATTGTCATCGTATCTGGTACAGAAATATGAACGGAACCAATTGTTTCTCCTGGCCCATAACTATTTAATACCAAGTCATATACACCACCCACATTCGGATGCTGTGCGATAGTTTCTTTAATATTACGGATTAAATTATCATCTGCTCGAACACCAAGCAAATGGTTATACATTTCACGTAAAATATCATACGCTGCTTTTAAAATCAAAACAGAAATAACAGCGCCCACATAACCTTGAATATCAAAGTTAAAGAAAAATACTAAACCTGCAGATACCAATGTAGCAAAGGTAATCACCGCATCAAAAAGGGCATCTATACCAGATGCTACGAGCGCATCGGATTTATATTTTTCACCTTGTGCCTTGATATAACGGCCCATCACTACTTTCACCACAATGGCAACAGCGATGATGACAAGACCTGGTATATCGAAGGTAGATACCTCAGGGTGGATTATTTTTTCCACAGATTCCTTAAGGGATCCAATACCAGCACCAAGAATGATAAAAGCTATGGCCATGGTAGTCATATATTCTATACGACCATGACCAAATGGATGCTCCTTGTCAGCCCCTTTGGCAGCTAATTTCGTGCCTACAATGGTCAATACAGAGGACAACACGTCGGTCAAATTATTTACCGCATCAAGGATGATAGCGATAGAATTAGACGCAAGGCCCACAATCATTTTAAAGATAACGAGAACAATATTGCCTATAATGCCTTTTATACTAGCAAGCGTAATCCCCCGATTACGTGCTGCACTATTTTCTTGTAAAATCATACTACACCTCTTACATTCTGATTCACAGTTCTTAAATTGAACTATATCGATTTACTCCTATTTATATTATAGCTTATCGATTATCATTTGTCATTATTTTTCTTGAAAAATATTTTTAAACTTATTGATTTTACTAAGTTATCATTAATTCTCATTTCTCAATTAGAATTTTGATGTCTTGTGACTTCACAATGTATAGTACAAACCTATTATTAACAAACTAGTATTTTGTATTACGTAACGAGTTAACCAGATCAGATTATGCGGTAACCGTAATACGCTCTCCTGTGCGCATGTGTATAAATACTACCTTTTGAGCACGTAATTGGAATGGTTGTCCCGTAGATTGTGCACCGTATAATGTATCCCCTACAAGAGGGTGCCCTATATGGCTAAAAGCTACTCGAATTTGATGTGTTTTTCCCGTGTACAAACGAACTAAAACCTTAGTATATCCACATTTATTGGACTTATACACAGTTTTGTCCACATTTGGGTTATTTTTATCAACATCTACTAATTCTATATCCACATTTTTGGGTCCTATATCCACAGAATTTTCAGACTTATTCACAGAGTTATCCACAGGCTGGGAAGAATGTCTACATAGGACGGAAAAATCTGTGCGAGTCTCTTTGCCCTTTGCATTTACTTCGTAATGAATACCATCAGCACTGCGTTCCATAGGGAATACTAAAGTATTCTCATCAGCTTCTACAATGCCTTCTACAGTAGCCATATACCACTTTTCAAAGGTGTTATCATCCATTTGTTGTTGATAAAGACTTTGAGCTAGACCGCTTTTAGCAATCACAATACAGCCCGTCGTATCTCGATCTAGACGGTTCAAGAAACGTACCTTTCGCTTGATACCATGTTCTTTAAAATAGTGCGCCACCCCATTGGCAAGAGATAATTGATCTTTAGAGTTCACCGTCACACCACTTGGCTTATCCACAATAAGAAGATCCTCGTCTTCGTATAAAACGGATAAGTCCATTTCGATTGGATCGTGGTCAATCTTCTCTTTAGCCATAGCAATCCAGATCTCATCGTCTACGGAGATTACATCCTTTGGCGTAGCCTTATGCCCATTGATGTGGATTAATTTCTCTTCAAAGAGTTTAACTAAGGACTTTCGGAAATATTTAGTATCTAACACTTCACCAAGTGAAATATCATATGCTTTGCCAGTATGTTCTAGCTCACGAGTTGACATATCTTGATTGCTACTCGATATATCTCGACTGCTACTAGATCCGTCTTGACCATTACCAGCTAGCTTTTGTTTTGCACTTTTCTCGCTAAGCACAGCATCTATATCTATAGCGGTCACGGTCCACAGAATATCGTCAGGACGATGTGTTTTTCGCGCCATTAGTATCTCCTTTCTACGAGTTCAGGATCTCGTGGCATATAGTTGAGTAACGAGCTTGGTTGAACGGCTCGACCTCTTATATTCGTCTGTTCAAAGGTAATGGTCAATTCTTGTTTAGGTCGAGTGATGGCCACATAGAACAACCGCTTTTCTTCGTCTTCACGACCTTCTGCAATGGCAAAGGGACTCGGGAAAGTTCCTTCGTTTAGCCCGGCCAAGAATACATGGTCAAACTCGCTGCCCTTCGCTTGGTGAATGGTAATAATAGGAATACGATCTTCATTTCGTACTTGCTGTGCAGGTTCGCCCGCCGTAAGGGCCGCCATCTGTAAGATTTGATTTAACCGCGCTAGTCCTGGTGGCCCTTCATAAGCCGTATCTAGTTTTTCCATGATACGATATAAATCACGTATATGCTCTACTTTAACCGCTTCTCCATGAGATTTGTAGTATTCTAGAACCCCCATTTGATTCATGATGTACGCCAATAATTTCGTTGGCATCTCCGTATAGGCTTTTCTACGCAAGGTCGCCATTTGAGATGCGATATTGGTGAAAGCTGCCTTATATTTGTTAATAGCTACCATACGTCCTGTTGTAGTAGGCACGATGTTTTCTTTCACCGCATAGATTAAAAGCTGTGCAGTTGCTAAGATATCGTCCATCGCATTATGAGTCGGGACGTGGTTTATAGGGAATGTAGACGCCAGAAAACTCAATTTATGATTTGGCAAATTAGGGTAGAAACGACGATAAATATCGAGTGTATCATAGACAGCCTTGAACTCGGGATTACCTAAGTTATAGCGATCCAATTCATTCGTAAAGATGCTTACATCATAGTTTACATTATGACCTACAATAATAGCATTCTTGGAGAATTCCTTAAAGGCTTGTAACACTATAGCTGGCTCTTCGCCGTGCTCTTGTAAATACGCATCGGAGAAGCCGTGTACCTCTTCGGATTGACCAACAGGTACACCAGGATTGATAAAGCGTTCAAAAGTCTCTAAGACCTGTCCATGTTCATCGATGCGGATAGCCGCAATTTGAATGATATGGTCTTGAGCCGTATCTGTGCCGGTGCTCTCCACGTCATAAACAACTACTTCGTGCTGTTCAAGCCCACTTACGAGCTTTGCATAAGGCTCCGTCTCAAAGATAGGCATATCCATGAAATCCGTCAATTTTAAACCTACTTGACGCGTCTCAGAGCTTTCAATCGCAGCGATACGAGCGTCACCAATACCAGCAACATATCGCTTGATAATTCGTTTCGCACTGACAGAATCATTAGGATTCATCAACAACTTGAAGTAGGCCATAACGTCTTTGATTTCTTGACGTCTAAAGAATTTGAACTCGTCGATAATCATAAATTGACGGCGTTCCTCTTCAGGACGCTCACCGTTAAGGCGTTCAAAGGAGTCACTCAATCGTTGAGCCTTTTTATTATCTCGCACGAGAACGCCGATATTAGCATCCTTTGGTAAGGCGCAGATGGATTCGTAGATATATCGACCCTCAAGATAACTATTTTTACAGCCTTTAATGAGAACTGGCTTACCCTTGCTTTCACTATTGGCACGAGGCAATTCAGTGTAGATAGACCCAACTAGATCGGGGAACATATTTTGCAAGGTCTTGAAAGCCATCGTAAAAAGCGTCCAGTTAGAGCGATAATTTTCATAAAAGATGATTTTCAAGGGCTTGAAATCCGCATCAAATTGCTTAAGCAAGCGGAACGGATCGGAGCCACGCCATTCGTATATGGTTTGGAAATAGTCTCCACATAGTAGCACGTGATTACCTTCCCACAACATTTCTAATACCTTGTACTCCAGTACGCCCGTATCTTGCATTTCATCTACAGAGATATAGCTGTAACGACTGCGCCAGCGTTCACGAACTACAGGGTCTTGGAATAGACGATGAACACCGCAGATCAGATCCGTAAAATCTAGGCCATGTACAGAAGCTAAGCTTTCATCATAAGCGGCAATCCATTCGTGACCATGATTCAAAAAATCATGAAGCTCGCTGTAGAGGACATTGCCAAAGCTGGAGAATTGCTGCTCAATGGCTTCACGCTGTTCCTTCTGCAAGCATTCGATGGTCCGCTTGTAATCACCTATGAGATCATCAGAATAAAATCCATATAAGGAACGATATTCTTTCACCATGGCAATGATGTTGGCAAAGGACATTTCTCGCAATTTACCAGGACGGTACGGTTCAGATAGTTCCTTGCAGTCTTCTTCGTCAAAGATGGTCACGTCCGTGTACAAGGTTTCGTTGCGCTTTCCCTCTTGTTGGAGAATGAAAAAGCAAAAGCTGTGGAATGTACTAACCTCCACAGCCTTTGCAGGACTGCCTACGAGCGATTGAATGCGGTCTTTCATCTCATTTGCGGCCTTGTTCGTAAAGGTCATGCACAAGATATTCTCCGCCTTCGCATAGCTGCCCTCGATGAGGTGAGCCACTCGATAAGCAAGTGTATTCGTTTTTCCCGTCCCAGCGGACGCTAACAAGAGGATGTTCTGTTCCACTTCATCAATAACGCGTTGTTGTTCACGATTGATAAGCATAAAGACCTCCTGTTATAAAATGCCGTAATATATAGCAGCTAAAAGCATAGGAATAGGACCTAAAATTGCTGTTAATGCCCAAATACCAACTCCAATATCCATTGGAATCTCCAATATATGAACACATACCCAGTAGGTTAAAACCCCTGTTACAACATTCATAGCCACTCGTTTAATGGTGAAAAATGCTACCTTGAAAGCAATGTAGGCTACAGCAATGGAAATAACCGCCGATATAATCGGTGATGCTAAGAAAGCTCCCATACTACTATCCTTTCATTTCTTGACGGTTCACTACGGCACCGCCTAGCGTTAATTCATCGGCATATTCAATATCGCCACCCACAGGAACACCGCGGGCAATGCGCGTTACCTTGATGCCACTTGGACTTAATAAGCGCGCCAAATACAGAGCTGTTGCTTCTCCTTCGACATCTGGGTCTGTAGCGAGGATAACCTCTTGTACAACACCATCGCGAAGGCGTGCAATCAATTCTTTTACGCGAATATCATCGGCACCGATGCCCTCCATAGGCGACAAGGCACCTTCCAATACATGATACAAGCCCTTATAATCACCACTGCGCTCGATAGCAATGACATCGCGAGATGTTTCAACAACCATGATTGTCGTTTGATCGCGGTTTGGATTGCTACAGAATTCGCAAGGATCTTGAGCTGATAAGTTAAAGCAAATAGAACAGTGACGCGTAGCCCCTTTCGCTTCTACGATGGTTTCCACGAGGCGGTCTACCTCTTCCTTTGGCATTTCTACCAAATGGTAAGCCAAGCGTCTAGCTGACTTGGAGCCGATGCCAGGCAAGCGGCGCAGCTGCTCTACAAGCCGTTCTAAAGCGTTTGTCATTTAGAATAAACCTGTTGGCAAGTTTAGACCACCAGTCACTTTGCCCATTTCTTGAGCCAAGAGGTCGTCCACTTTTTTGCTAGCTTCGTTTACCGCAGCCATTACTAGATCTTCTAACATTTCTACATCTTCAGGATCAACAGCTGTAGGATTCAATTTCAAAGATTCGATGATTTTTTCGCCGTTCATCACAACAGTTACGGCACCGCCACCTACGGAAGCTTCTACAGTACGAGTTTTTAACTCTTCTTGCATTTTCTTCATATCTTCTTGCATTTTTTGAACTTTTTTCATCATGCCAGCCATGTTGCCCATACCTTTACCAAACATCGTATTTCCTCCTTTTAGGACATCGTCCTGTACTAATATTCTAAGTCCCTATCATTAATACTATATGACATAGGTTTATAACATATGGTCACCTAATAGCCCGAAAGCCAAAGGTTATTATATAACAATTACTTTTTTATCTATTCTTCAATGACCTCGACTATGATGTCATGGTCTTCAGATAGTTTTTCTAATGTTTCTGCCAATAAAGGATTGTTTCGTTCCTCTTCGGTCATATGCACTGGATCCCAAGCGTATTCACGAGCCACTGTAACACTATCGATAGCCTCTATTTCAATAGGTGCTAGTGAAAGCATAACATTTCCATCACCTTGCGGTGGGGTTACCTCACGAGGTTCACCCCCATCAGACTTTGGGACAGCTTCCACCTCGATATGTGCACCACTATCCATAGGGCGCTCTAACACTTCGCCATCCTCGCTGATAACAGTCACACTATCTAATGGATGTGGTGGCATATCATCTAAGGATGATACATAAGAATCCTCCATATCGTCTACAGGCACATCATCAAAGGAATGAACTGGAATATCATCCCCTTCAATAGAACCTGCTAAAGACTCGATAGGAATCTCCCCATCTGGAACTTGAGTAGATGGAGTACCATCAAAGGATGTAATCGGCACATCATCACCGGATGCTGGCTCTGTTTCTACTCCAGCTCCTAATGCAGTTTCTGATGCATCTGTTATAGCTGTATTCGCACTATCACTAACTGCTGTATTTGCAACAGCACCAGCGGTTTTCTTAGCTAAGAATGCCATAGCCGCAGCCTTAGCCGCGTCCACGGCTGCAGAATCAAACTTACTCTCTTGAGGATCATTGGTTAAATCCATTTGTGTTGGTTGCGCACCGGAGGTCGTCTTTACGTCAACCATCGGTTCTTGTGGCCGTTGGGGTGCTTTTACTTGGCGTTGTGTGGTGCTACCAGCAGCCTTTTTATAATCTTTATAAACTTGCGTGAGGGCATCCACGATTTCTACGTGTACTGCATAGCCCAGTGTATAGGTGAAAGCATCAGCCGCTTCAGCCAAGTTCACTTCATTGGTCATCACATTGAGATGCAATGTATTTTTAAAGGCCATTACCGCCTTGCTTTGGTCTACATATACAAGTTGACCTTGACCAATAACGGTAGAGGTCATATTGCGATTGCTGTCCTTCAAGTATTTAATCACATTGGATTGTACATTGCGATACTCTTGAGCAGACAAGATTTGTTCACTAATGATGGCCTGTGTACTAACACCTTTTTTAGCACGACCTTTAGCTTGGTTTCTTGTAGGTTTTCGGGAAGCCGTGTCCCCATTATTTGGCGGTGGCGCCATGCCAACTCCGCCCATCGGTGGCGGAGCCATGCCCACTCCATTCATCGGAGGAGGTGTGCTACCTGGTGTTCTCATCGGTGGAGGCGTCATACCTACCCCATTCATAGGAGGCGGTGTCATCCCCACACCACTTGATGGTGGCACTGAATCAATAGTAGTATTTTGAGTGCTGCTCATTGGAGCATCCTGTGTAGTTACAGTAGTATCAACAGATACAAAACTATTCGCATATCCATCTTGTGGTGGTACAAATGCATTGGCACCATATGTTGTTGGAGCTGCTACGGGACTTCGTTGTTCTAATTGAGCCATACGGTTCAATAAATCATTTCGTTCAGATTTCTCGGCACTTTCTAGTGCATATACACGGTCTTCTAAGCTTTCATCAACAGAACCTAATTTAGCACAAAGCACGAGTAGTCCTATTTCAATGATGGTTCGCGGATTATCCACTTGCTTCGCATCATTCATGATGGATTGAGTACTGCGCACATATCGGTTAAGTTCATTGAAATCAACAGTATTGGCCTGAGCTAGGAACTCATCCTTAAAGGCATCGTATACCTTGAGCTCATCCGCATCAGGAGCCACCTTACCAACGAGCAAAGCACGCACATGTTGAATGAGGGCTTCCATAATCTGCGTCGCATCGCGACCTTCTGCCAAGGCATCGTGAATGTAGGATAATACTTTAGGGCCATCGCCGTTGCGCAAAGCATCTAGGAAGTGAATAATCCATTCTTTACTTACGAGACCAATTAACTCTTCCACCACTTGCGGTGTAATAGAGCCTGTTGCCATACCTGCACATTGGTCTAGAATACTCAAGGCATCACGCAAACCACCGTCTGCATGAACAGCGATAAGCTGAGCCGCCGCAGAATCAAGACCAAAGCCTTCTTTTTCTGCTACGTAAGATAAACGTTGTGCGATGTCATCAGAGGTAATGCGTCTAAAGGTATAACGTTGACAACGAGACACAATAGTAACAGGCAATTTTTCAATTTCTGTAGTAGCAAAGATAAACATCACATGAGCAGGCGGCTCTTCGATTGTTTTTAAAAGCGCATTCCATGCCTCTGTAGTGAGCATGTGGGCTTCGTCTATGATGAACACCTTTTTACGCCCCTCAACAGGCATAAACTTGACGCTTTCACGGAGAGCACGTACTTCATCGATACCACGATTGGATGCGGCGTCGATTTCAAGGACATCCATGGACTGTCCACTCAAAATCGATTTACAAGCACTACACTCGTTACAAGGGTGATCCGTTGGACCATGCTCGCAGTTGATAGCGCGCCCGAAAATCTTCGCCATACTCGTCTTACCAGTCCCCCGTGGACCAGCAAATAAATAGGCATGAGCTACCTTATCCTCGCGGATAGCGCGCATCAATGTATCAGACACCTGATGCTGACCGACTACATCGGTAAATGTCTGCGGTCGATACTTACGATATAGCGCAATATATGCCATTGGAACACCCCCTTTTTCCGAAACTTACAATACTTTATTATACCATATTCAAGAAAATCTGACTTCCTTAATATAGTTCTCTCCACATTTCCAAAGTGATATGTTTATTTATAAACTTTGTAGATATTTACTAATCAAAATTCCATCATATGGTTCACTATAAAACATCGTATAGTCCAAAATAAAGTATCATACATTCCTATATTAGACATAAAAAAAGCGGCCTCAGAGGCCGCCTTGCAATATTCGATCACGACAGCCCCCGGGTTCCCCGTGGCACATGAAGGTTACCGCTTAGTGCTGCTACCTCTCAGTCCTGACACGATTCACAGGCCCCCATTGCACAGGCCCGAGGACTGCCATGATCCAATATTGCAATACAAATATTATACATGAAAAAGCCTCTATAGTCAAAGCTATAGAGGCTTTTCACTGTATTCTTATATAACAAAAATTAACTAAGGAGAAATATATTATGCATATTTTTCTTTAAATGCAGCCAATTGCGCTTCTTCTAAGGACAAGCCTTGTTCTTTGAAACGTTCAATAGTAGCTTGCATTTCTTCGTATGCTACAGGTACAACTTTTGTAAATCTGTTTACAAAGTTATTCCAGTTTTCAAGGATGTGACGGCCTTTAGCGGAGTTAGTGTGCAATACATGTTGTTCTACCAGTTCTTTAATGCGTTTAAGGTCATCATTATTGGCAGGACGTAGTTCTACGAGACCTGTATTTACATAGCGTTCATCGCAATCGAGGATGTACGCATAGCCACCGGACATACCTGCTCCGAAGTTACGGCCGATTTTACCGAGTACGAGCACTTCGCCACCAGTCATGTATTCACAGCCATGGTCGCCGACGCCTTCCACAACGGCAGTGATGCCACTGTTACGAACGGCAAAACGTTCACCAGCTACACCGTTGATGTAGGATGTACCAGAGGTTGCACCATAGAAGGCAACGTTACCGATAAGGATGTTTTCGTCAGCCTCAAAGATAGATGCTTTAGGCGGATACACAGTAATTGTACCACCGGATAAACCTTTACCAAGGTAGTCATTCGCATCCCCTTCGAGTTCCAATGTCATACCTTTAGGGATAAAAGCACCAAAGGATTGACCAGCAGAGCCTTCGAAATTCAACTTGATTGTGTTATCTGTCAAACCGCTTTCACCATAACGACGAGTCACCTCAGAGCCAACCAAGGTACCTACAACACGGTTGATATTAGTGATAGCCAATTTAGCGCGAATCGGTTTTTGGTCCTCAATAGCAGGACGGCACATACGCAAGAGCTTGGACATATCCAAGGTGCGTTCCAACTCATGATCTTGATCAACCATGTGCATATGCCCTACAGCGGCATCGATGTACGGACGGAACAGTATACGTTTAAGGTCAACACGGGACAATTTGAAGTTATCGTCTTGAGATTTTTGACGCACAAGATCGATACGACCAACGAGTTCTGCTACGGAGCGAATACCTAGACGAGCCATGATTTCACGCAATTCACGAGCGATAAAGAGCATCAAGTTTTCTACATACTCAGGCTTACCTGTGAAGCGGGCACGCAATTTTTCATCTTGTGTGGCTACGCCGTAAGGACATGTGTTGAGATTACATACACGAGCCATTTTACAACCTACCGCTACAAGCGGCAATGTACCAAAGCCGAACAACTCTGCACCGAGCATAGCTGCTACAGCCACATCGAATCCTGTCATCAATTTAGAGTCTACTTCTAATTGAACACGGTCACGCAATCTATTGAGCATCAAGGTTTGATGAGTTTCAGATAAACCTAATTCCCAAGGCACACCAGCGTGTTTAACAGATGTACGACCTGCCGCACCAGTACCACCATCGTATCCGGAAATCAAGATATTATCCGCTTTCGCTTTCGCAACACCAGCAGCTATCGTGCCAACGCCTGCTTCAGATGTCAATTTAACGGAAATACGCGCATCTTTGTTGACGCATTTCAAATCGTAAATCAACTCAGCCAAGTCTTCGATGGAGTAAATATCGTGATGCGGTGGTGGAGATACGAGCTCAACGCCTGGAGTAGAGTGACGAGCTTTCGCGATTTCAGGATATACCTTTTTGCCTGGTAATTGGCCACCTTCACCTGGCTTAGCACCTTGAGCACATTTAATTTGCAATTCTTTTGCATTGATCAAATAATTCGCTGTTACCCCGAAACGACCAGATGCAATCTGTTTTACTTCGGAGTTCATGCTGTCGCCGTTTGGCAATGGTTTGAAACGAGCTACGTCTTCGCCGCCTTCCCCAGAGTTAGATGTAGAGCCTAAACGATTCATAGCGATAGCGATCGCTTCATGCGCTTCTTTACTGATTGCACCATAACTCATAGCGCCCGCTTTAAAGCGTTTTACGATAGATTCTTCCGGTTCAACCTCTTCGATTGGAATACCGCCGCCTAGAGGGTAGTTTAATTCCATCAAGGAGCGCAATGTAACATGGTAATCGTTGCGAATCGCTTTAGAGTATTCTTTATATTTAGCATAATCGCCGTTGATAAGGGATTCTTGTAACAAATCAATCGTCTTAGGATTGAACAAATGCTCTTCCCCATCTTTTACAGGACCATACCAACCGCCTGGTTCAAGCACTGTTTCGTCGGATTTGAAAGCCCGTTCATAACGTGCCAAGGCTTCGTGTGCTACGCCACCAAGGCCGATACCACCGATGCGAGTTGGAGTATTTACGAAGAATCTATTAATGAAGTTAGTATTCAAACCCAATGCTTCAAAGATTTGTGCACCGTGATAGGAACGAACTGTAGAAATACCCATTTTGGACATAACTTTCATGATGCCACCCACAGCGGCTTTAATATAGTTCTTTTCTGCTTCTTCTGGTGTAATATCACCAAGACGTTTACGAGCTTGCAAATCGCGAACTGTTTCAAGCGCCAAATATGGGTTGATAGCCGTTACGCCATAGCCAATTAATGTACAGAAGTGATGAACCTCACGTGGTTCACCAGACTCAAGGATGAGGCCGATTTCTGTACGTAATACTTTGTCGATCAAATGATTATGAACAGCTGCTACAGCTAATAATGCTGGAATTGGTGCATGGTTTTCATCGACACCGCGGTCGGATAAGATCAACACATTTTGATCTGTACGAGCTGCTTCTTCTGCCTTTTCGCATAAATCATTTAGCGCATCGCGCAAGCCTTCAGCACCCTTAGTGGGGTCGAAGAGAATTGGCAAGGTTACGGATTTCATGCGACGACAATCAAGAGCCTTAATAGACGCCAACTCTTGGTTCGTAAGGATTGGTGTGCGCATAGACAGCGCGTAGGTTCCTGCTTTATTAGGATCTGTTAAATTACCAGAGTTACCAAGCATGACCCGTGTAGATGTAACCATCTCCTCACGGATAGAGTCGATCGGAGGATTTGTTACTTGTGCAAACATTTGCTTGAAGTAGCTATATAGCAATTGTGGTTTATCAGACAAGATAGCTAAAGGCGCATCGGCACCCATGGCACCTACAGGGTCTTTACCATCTTTTGCCATAGGAACAATCATGCGCACAAGGTCTTCTTGAGTATAACCAAAGGCTTGTTGATTTTTGAATAAATCTTCAATTTTTGGAATGGAGCTTTCATCGGCCTGAGTAATTTCAGATAAGTGAATAACGTGTTCTTTTACCCATTCATCGTACGGTAATTCAGTAGCAACGCGATGTTTGATTTCTTCATCGGAAATGATACGTTGTTCATCTGTATCGATGAGAAGCATTTTACCTGGTTCCAAACGGCCTTTAGCGCGGATGTTTTCAGCATTTTCGTTGACAACACCAACTTCAGAAGCCATGATAACGCGGTCATCTGTTGTCACATAGTAACGAGCGGGACGCAATCCATTACGGTCAAGCACACCGCCGATAACGGTACCATCGGTAAAGCCCATAGCCGCAGGACCATCCCACGGTTCCATCATAAAGCTATTAAACTCATAGAAATCATGTTTTTCTTGACTCATGAGATTATTGCGTTCCCAAGGTTCAGGAATCATCATCATAATCGCATGAGGCAAGGAACGACCTGTCATATGCAAGAATTCCAAGGTATTATCAAACATCGCAGAGTCAGAACCGCTATCATCTACTACGGGGAATACCTTTTTGATATCTGGGAACAATGGAGATTCCGCTTTACCTTCACGAGCATTGATCCAGTTTACATTACCGCGAATTGTATTAATTTCACCATTATGAACTAAGAAACGGTTAGGATGTGCCCGAGCCCAGCTTGGAAATGTATTCGTACTGAAACGAGAGTGAACCATTGCCAACGCAGATGTAAAGTCAAGGTCGCTCAAATCAAGGTAGAAGTCGCGCAACTGACCAGGTGTTAGCATCCCTTTATATACGATTGTTTTGGAGGACAAGGATGCAATATAAAAATCACTGGATAATTCCTTGCTCAATGGAATGATGCGTTTTTCCGCCAATTTACGGATGATATATAATTTGCGTTCAAATTCCTTATTGTTCGTTACATCGGGACCTTTGCCGATGAGGATTTGAATCATCCAAGGGCGAATCGCCGCTGCCTCTTTACCAACCTTTGTACCATCAACCGGTACTTCGCGCCAGCCGAGAACAACTTGCCCCTCTTCGCGTACGACCTCTTCGAGAATTCGTTTTTGCTCGTTACGGAGACTTTCATATTTATGGGCAAAGACCATACCTACGCCATACTCGCCAGCTGCAGGCAGTTGAATACCAAGCACTTCACACTCACGCTTGAAGAACTCGTACGGAATTTGTACCAAAATACCGGCACCATCACCTGTGTCCTTATCGGCACCGGCACCACCACGATGTTCAAGGCGCTCCAAAATGCGCAAACCATCGTCGATAATATCATGAGATTTTTTCCCCTTAATATTAACAACGAAGCCCATGCCACACGCATCCTTTTCAAATTGGCTGCTGTACATGCCATTGGCTTCGAGTCTAGCTTGATCTAGACATTGTTGCTCTATTGTGCTTTGCTTCATATCCATAACGTGCACTCCTTCATATCACTTGATTATTCCAAGCACTGCGGCATCGTTCCGTTCGGTCTTGGTAAAAGTATAACTAACAAACTATTTCTCTATAAAATTATCAATTCAACATTCTATAGAATTTTATGTCTATACACAGTATACTCCTGTCCACTGTGAATTGAAAATACAAAAAAAACATAGTCTATGCTTTTCATGCATAGACTATGAGTTTTTATCACTATTGTTTTTTGTATACAAGGATACAGGGAAAATAAGCATCTCGTCCGAGAGATATGATGGACTTATTATTTAGAGTAGTAAAATCTACAGTTATTATTCTCGACCAAAATTATCCCCTACTTCACAGGTAACCGTAATAGCTTCGTCCTTACCATAAGGCACGAAGGTTAGCTCCGATGCATGTAAACATTGGCGTGTATAGGGCTTATTGCGCGTACCATACATGGCATCACCAACAATAGGATGTCCAATGTGTTCCATGTGTACGCGAATTTGATGAGTTCTACCAGTCAATAACTTAAAACGTAACAGAGTATTGTCTCCCTCATGATCAAGAACATTATATTCTGTTTGAGCAGGCTGCCCAAATTCATCGATAACGCGGCGATTATCAAATACTGGATCGACCCCGATAGGCGCATCTACCATACCATCCGCATCAATACGCCCTTCTACAAGGCCTGTATAAATGCGGTCGATACGACCTGCTTGTAGCTCATCCGTATAGTATTGTTGTGCTTCTTTTGTTTTACCAAAGAGAATGCAACCCGATGTATCTCGGTCGAGGCGATGCACAGGTCGAACCTTATGAACTACGTTTTTCTTTGCATAATACCCTGCCACATAGTTACTCAATGTACAAGACTTCGTTTGTCCTGCAGGATGAACGAGCATAAAGGAATCCTTATTTACAACTAAGGTATGCGCATCTTCATAGAGAACTGTAATCGGTCCCTTTTCTACATCAACCCCATAATCCTTATCTTGTGGCAATTCTAAGGTTAACACATCCCCTTTTTTGAGTGTCCGTTGTGAATGAGCCACACGGCTATTAACTTTTACCCGTTTCTTGCGAAACATCATTTGGATATCCCGAGAGGATAGGGAAAATCGTTCCTTTACATATTTAGAGACCGTCAACTCTGTCGATTCTTTTACCGTATACGTTTTCCAGCTCATATTACCACCATTCGTTAATATATGTTTTTTCTTCAGGATAGAGAATATCGAAATAGTCTAACCATTCTTCGCTTACTGAAAGTTTCCCTTCAAA
>NZ_CALLVP010000091.1 GCF_938010505.1 uncultured Veillonella sp.
AATTCTTGAGACAAAACCAAGGTAGTTTCGTATCGGGACAAGATATGTCCGAAGCATGTCATGTTTCGCGCACAGCTATTTGGAAACATATCAAGGCGTTGCGCCAAAAAGGCTACAAAATAGAATCTTATACCAAGAGGGGGTATCGACTATTGGAGGAACCTGATTTGTTGAGTCCATTGGCAATGAAGCAAATCTTAAAAACAGATGTATTTGGTAAACGATATGTCTATATGGATACTACTGAGTCTACAAACCTAGAAGCACGTCGTTTAGCGCAGCAAGGTGCAGAAGAAGGCACAATTGTTGTCACCGAGGAACAGGCTGCTGGCCGTGGTCGCTTATCTCGTGGTTGGTACTCTCCGTTCGGAAAAGGTTTGTGGTTCAGCTTGATTTTGCGTCCTGATTTTGCACCTGTAGAAGCACCGAAGTGCACTTTGATGGCTGCAGTAGCTTTGACAAAGGCCTTTCATAAGATGGGGCTCAATGATGCGGGAATAAAATGGCCTAATGATATTCTTGTAAATGGTCGTAAATTAGTAGGTATTTTGACAGAAATGTCTGGTTCTATGGAGGAAATCTCTCATATTGTAATGGGCATTGGGGTCAACGTAAAGACAAAACAAGAAGAGTTGCGAGAAGAGTTAAAGCTAATTGCTACATCCCTTACGATGGAAGGGATTGATATTGAGCGGACAGAGGCATTTAGACTTATATTAGAAGCATTAGAATATCAATATTATGAAGTGCTCGATAATGGATTTGAGGAAACCCTCAATGAATGGCGTCAATTATCGGTAACTCTCGGTGAAGAAATTGAAGTACGCGCTCCTGGTAATACTTACGAAGGGGTAGCTATAGATATTGATGAAGATGGTAACTTATTAGTAAAAATCCCTGATGGGACAATTAAACGTATTGTGGCAGGGGACGTGTCTATTCGTCCACGTAAATAGGAGGCATTCATGTTATTAGTAATTGATGTGGGGAACACCAATATTGTTCTCGGTGTATACGACAAGACAGAGCTTGTAGGCCACTGGCGTATTTCCACGGATCGGGTTCGTACCACTGATGAATATGGCATGTTGATGATGAATCTATTTTTCCACGATCGTAAGGTTGATGTAAAAGACATTAATGCTATCATTATTTCCTCGGTTGTGCCACCATTGATGCCTACATTAGAACGCGTTTGTTTGCGTTACTTCAATGTAAATCCTCTTATTGTAGGGCCTGGCACTAAAACGGGCATCGCCATTAAGTACGATAATCCTCGTGAAGTAGGGGCTGACCGTATCGTAAATGCCGTAGCAGCACATGAACTTTATAAAGGTGATTTAATTATCATCGACTTTGGTACCGCTACTACGTATTGTGCGGTACAAGGTAATGGCGATTATATGGGCGGGGTTATTACTCCAGGTGTAACAATTTCTGCAGAGGCTCTATTTCAACGGGCGGCAAAATTGCCTCGTATCGATGTGAGGGATCCGGGTCAAGTCATTTGCCGAAACACAGTGTCTTCTATGCAATCTGGTATGTTCTATGGTTATGTAGGTCAAGTAGAGGGACTCGTGTCTCGTATGAAAGCAGAAATGGGCGATTATGTAACTGTAGTGGCTACAGGTGGTTTGGCACAACTTATTAGCAGTGCTACGGACTGCATTGATCATGTAGAACCTATGCTTACATTGGAAGGCTTACGCCTTATTTACGAAAGAAATAAATAATGCTACTATAATATAGTTACGTATATGTAACGAAGTAGTGTACATTCGGGTACAGCTTATGCTGTACCCTTTTTGTTAAGGGATATAGAATTATATGAATAATAAACAGTGGCAAATAGGGTCCGTCAAAATTGATGGTCAAGCCATATTGGCGCCTATGGCAGGGGTTAGCGATATTGCATATCGACTACTTGCCAAAGAGCATGGCGCAGCCTTGGTGTGCACCGAAATGGTCAGCGCCATGGGCATTAAATATAAAAATGAGCGTACCCATGAATTACTGCGCATTGAAGAGGTAGAACGTCCTGTATCTATGCAAATTTTTGGCTCTAATCCAGAAGCAATAGCCTTGGGCGCTAAGGTGGTAGCTGATGCGGGTGCCGATATTGTAGATATCAATATGGGCTGTCCTGTAAAAAAAGTGGTTACCTCTGGCGATGGTTCTGCACTTATGAAAAATCCTGATTTAGCAGCGCGTGTTGCAGAGGCTGCTGTTAAGGCCGTCGATGTACCTGTTACTGTGAAAATGCGCATCGGCTGGGATAGTGATTCCATTAATGTCGTGGATTTTGCAAAACGCATCGAATCTACCGGTGTGGCTGCTATTGCTGTACATGGTCGTACAAAAGAGCAAATGTATAGTGGTCATGCTGATTGGTCTTATATTAAGGCTGTGAAAGAAGCTGTATCTGTACCCGTATTTGGCAATGGTGATATAGTGAATCCTGAAGATGCTAAGCAAATGCTTGATGAAACCGGTTGTGATGCTGTAATGGTAGGCCGTGGAGCACAAGGGAACCCTTGGATCTTTGGTCGCATTCATCATTATTTAGCCACAGGTGAAGTGTTGCCAGTACCGACCGATATAGAGCGTCTAGATATGTTATTAAAGCATTTTGACTTGTTATGTCAATACAAGGGTGAAAGTATGGCCGTTAAGGAGATACGCACTCATGCGGGCTGGTATATGAAGGGGCTTCCGGAGTCTGCATATTGGCGCAATCGAGTGAATACAATTCATACTGTAACGAGCTTTCACAATGAGCTAGAAGCATATCGTAAAATACTGTCCGAAGGGTAGTCAGATTGACAAATGAATAGTATTTTTATATAATGGTTGAGATAATTTAGAAACAAGAGATAAGGTGTCATCTTATTATGACACTTTTTCTTATTATTTATATGTAGAAAGAGTGGGGTACCCATGGCAGACGTAAAAGAAACATTACTCACCGCCGACGGTTTAAAGAAGTTAGAAGAAGAATTAGCGTACTATAAATCTGTACGTCGTATTGAAGTATCTGAACGTATTAAAACTGCTATTGAATATGGCGATATCAGTGAAAACTCCGAATATGATGATGCAAAAAATGAGCAAGCTTTTATCGAAGGTCATATTGTAGAGTTAGAAAATAAAATTAACACTGCGAAAATCATTGACGAAACTGTAAAAGGTGATGTTGTATCTGTAGGTAGTAAAGTTACTGTACTCGATACAATGTACAATGATGAATTGGAATATGTTATCGTTGGCTCCTCTGAAGCGGATCCATTTAACAATCGTATCTCTAATGAATCTCCTGTAGGTAAAGCTATTTTGGGCAAACGCAAAGGCGATGAAGTAGAGGTTTCCACACCAGATGGTCCTGTAACATTCAAAGTGTTAGCAATTCAATAATTTACATTTACCGACAAAGAGGCGATAACATGAGTGAAGAAATTTTAAATGTACAAGAAGAATTAAATGATCAAATGCAAATTCGCCGCGACAAATTGGCTGAATATGAAGCTGATGGAATCTATCCTTTTGGCCAACGTTTTGTTGTAAAAGATCATGCAAAAGACATTAAAAAAGACTTCTTCTTGAAATATGACGGTCAACCTGCGGTTATTGCAGGTCGTTTGATGACGATTCGTTCCCATGGTAAAACGGCATTTGCGAATATCCGAGATTTATCTGGTGATATTCAAGTGTATTTCCGTAAAGATACATTGGGCGAAGATAATTACAAATACGTAAAAATGCTTGATATCGGCGATATCGTAGGTATTGAAGGTCATGTGTTCAAAACTCAAAAAGGTGAAATCACAATTAAAGTTGAGAAGTTGACCCTCTTGTCTAAATCCTTACGTCCATTGCCAGAAAAATGGCATGGTTTAAAAGATACAGAATTGCGTTACCGTCAACGTTATGTTGATTTGATCGTAAATCCTGAAGTGCGTGATACATTTGTAAAACGCTCTCAAATCGTTGCTAAAATTCGCGAATATATGATGCGTGATGGCTTTATGGAAGTGGAAACTCCAATGATGCATGCTATCCCTGGTGGTGCGGCAGCTCGTCCGTTCATTACACATCACAATGCGCTTGATATTGATATTTACATGCGTATTGCACCTGAATTGTACCTCAAACGTCTAATCGTTGGTGGTATGGACCGCGTTTTCGAAATGAACCGTTGTTTCCGTAACGAAGGTATCGATAATCGTCATAATCCAGAATTCACTACTATTGAATCCTACCAAGCTTATGGCGATGTAGAGGATGCAATTCGTTTAACAGAAAATCTTGTGTCCTACTGTGCGCAAGAAGTACTTGGTACACAAGAAATCACATACCAAGGTACTGAAATTAATTTGACTCCTCCTTGGAATCGTATCACAATGGCTGAAGGTGTAAAAAAATACACTGGTGAAGACTTTGATGCAGTAACTACTGTTGAAGAAGCTCGTGCTATTGCAGATCGTTTGAATGTAGAATACACAGATAACGATGGTATTGGTAAAATTTTGAATGCTTGCTTCGAAGATTATGTAGAAGAAAACTTGATTCAACCAACTATCGTATATGGTCATCCAAAAGAGATTTCTCCACTTGCTAAAGCAAGTCGTGAAAATCCATTGGCTACAGAACGTTTTGAAGCGTTCATTTATGGTCGTGAATTGGCAAATGGCTTCTCCGAGTTAAATGACCCAATCGATCAAAAACAACGTTTCTTGGATCAATTGAAAGAACGTGAAGCTGGCGACGATGAAGCTCACCGTATGGACGAGGACTTCGTTACAGCTCTTGAATACGGCTTGCCTCCAACAGCTGGTTTAGGTGTTGGTATCGACCGTCTCGTTATGTTCTTAACAGACTCTGCATCCATCCGTGATGTATTGTTGTTCCCATTGATGAAGCCAGAAGTGCATAAGCACGTTGAAACAGAAGCTGAAGAAGACGCAGCTGAATAATCTAAACTATAAAGGCTCCCTATTCTTTGAGTAGGGAGCTTTTTGATATATTCATGATATATCTATGGCATATCTATACTATAGATATTGTATTTCTATGATATCTCTATGGTATATCTGGAGTATTATATGTATATGTATATGTATATGTATATGTATATGTATATGTATATGTATATGTATAGCGTAACCCTGTCATTAAGGAGGCTAAGGTGAAGTATTTAAAAGTTGCCTTTTCAAATACTGTACAAACCTGGATTAGTTCTATCGAGGGGCGTGAAAGTGTAAATATTAAAGGAACCGATTTTACCGATGTAGGTGCGGTTGTAGTTAGTGAGTCTGATTTGAACGTAATCGACAATGAGCAAATTCGTTCTTTCGGTATACCAGTTATTATGATGGCACTTGGCCTATCAGAAAAAATATCTGCTCATATAAAACAGATAGCCACTGTTATAGACATTACATCGATGAGTTCGGATGACTGTAAAAACGAAATAGAGCGGATTGTATCAGACTATGAAGACTCTATTCTACCACCTTTTTTTAGGGCTTTAACTGACTATGTTGCAGATAATAATGTTCAGTTTGATTGCCCAGGTCATCAAGGGGGGCAGTTCTTTTGTAAACATCCTACAGGTCGTGCCTTTTACAATTTCTTTGGGGCGCATATTTTCCGAGCAGATCTTTGCAATGCTGATGTTAAACTAGGGGATCTTCTAATTCATGAAGGATATGCTCACGAGGCTCAAGCTCATGCCGCTAAAGTCTACAATGCAGATAAAACGTATTTTGTACTTAATGGTACTTCTTCAGCTAATAAGGTAGTTTTAAATGCCCTCTTAACACCAGGCGATATTGTTTTATATGATCGTAACAACCATAAATCCATCAGCCATGGTGCTCTAGTCATGTCGGGAGCAACCCCTGTTTATCTCGAAACGGCACGCAATCCCTTTGGCTCTATTGGCGGTATTTTAGATCACTGTTTTGATGAAAGCTATATTCGAACTTTGATTAATGAAAAATCGCCTGAAAAGGCTAAAGCGGAACGACCTATTCGACTGGCGGTCATTCAATTAGGTACGTATGATGGCACTATTTATAATGCACGTCAAGTGGTCGACAAAATAGGGCATCTGTGTGACTATATTTTCTTTGATTCTGCCTGGGTAGGGTATGAACAGTTTATTCCAATGATGAAAGACTGTAGTCCCTTATTGTTAGAATTAGGGCCCAATGATCCCGGAATTTTAGTGACTCAATCTGTTCATAAGCAACAAGCTGGTTTCTCTCAAACCTCTCAAATCCATAAGAAGGATAAGCATATAAAAGGGCAAGACCGCTATGTGAGTCATAAACGCTTTAATAACTCCTTTATGATGCACGCCTCCACATCTCCTTTTTATCCATTGTTTGCATCCCTCGATGTAAATGCAAAGATACATGAAGGTAAGTTGGGGCAAAAGTTGTGGCGTGAATGTATTGAAGTTGCTATTGATACCCGTAAAGCAGTGTTGCAACAATGTAAATATCTTCGTCCTCTCGTGCCGCCGATAGTCTATGGAAAAAGATGGGAAGAGGGGAATACGCACGAGATGGCTTGTGACGTGAGCTATTTTGCTTTTGAACCAGATGCGAAATGGCATTCTTTCACTGGATATGGTGAAGGGCAATACTTTATCGATCCTTGTAAGTTCCAATTGATTACTCCTGGTATTAATGTGGAAACAGGAGAATATGAAGATTTTGGCATTCCTGCAAATATTCTGGCTAATTATTTACGTGAAAATAGAATTATCCCAGAGAAATGTGATTTAAATACGATTCTATTTCTTATGACACCAGCAGAATCTGAGTCTAAAATGGATGAGCTCGTGGCTCAACTAATTCGTTTTGAGGAGCTCATTGACCGTGATGTACCAATGCAAGAAGTATTGCCATCGATTTACTATAGTAATCTAGAAAAATATGAGGGTTATACTATTCGTCAATTATGTCAAGAAATGCATGATTTCTATAGGGATAGAAATGTAAGCATTCTACAGCAACGCTTATTCTCTCGTGAATATTTTCCAGAATATGTAATGAATCCACAAAAAGCTAATTTCGAGTTACAACGAAATAAGGGTGAACTCGTACCATTAAGTGAGGCAGAAGGACGTATTGCGCTTGAAGGGGCGCTTCCATATCCACCAGGTGTTTTATGTGTGCAGCCTGGGGAACGTTGGTCTAGGACTGCGTGTGATTATTTTCTTGCTTTAGAAGAGGGGATTAATCAATTGCCTAGCTTTGTTCCAGAAATACAAGGCGTATATATTACAGAAGAATCAGATGGCTATAAAAGAGTCTATGGCTATGTATTGAAAAATGAATGTTAGATTTAATTTTATACAGTTGATAGATACAATAGTTAATACTTTAAGGGCGTGTGTCGATATAGAAACGCATAATGAAATTATTAAATATAAACTCTATAGAAAATAATTTTTAGGTGGGCTAAAATTTATTTTGATTTTTCATTAATAGTTATTGACAGTGAATAAAAATAATTCTATACTTAGCTCATAGATTGTGATAATTGCATAATGAATATGAGAAAAAATCATAAAGATGATATTTTTCTCATTTAGTTAGCCTTATCGAATGTGAATGTGATGATACGAATAATTATATAGAACTATTACACACCTTGTATAACCTTGACGGGATGGGTCAAGGCTCTCTAGCGTGAACCGAGATTTACGGCTACAAGAGCTTATTTATGATGCTCTTGTAGCCGTTTTTTATTTAACTAAATTTATGTTTCTAAAAGTTTAGGAGGTAAGTGCGATGAGTTTAATGGATTATGAAAGAGGTAATCAGGCTAATGGTTGTCTTGATCGATTTTTCAAGTTGACCAAACATGGAACATCAGTAAAAACTGAGTTTTTTGCAGGCATTACAATGTTTATTGCATCCGTGTATATACTGGCGGTAATACCAAATTTACTATCTGTATCAGGAATGCCTCATGCTAGTGCCGTGGCGGCTGTAATTTTAACAACTGCTTTTGCAACTATGCTTATTGGCTTAGTAGCAAATGTTCCCGTTATTGTAGCCCCTGGCCTTGGCCTTAGTGCATTTTTTTCGTATACCATTTGTGGTGCCATGGGGGCCTTAGTTGGCAAACTGCATTAGGTGCCGTTTTTATTTCCGGTACAGTATTTGTTATTTTAACAGTTACCAAAGTTCTTAATAAAATTGTAGATGGTATTCCACAAGTACTGAAAACCTCTATTGGTGTAGGTATTGGTTTATTCGTTGCCTTCATTGGCTTTAAAAATGCTCACATTATCGTACCTAATAATGCTACCTTTGTAACGTTAGGTAATATGCAAGATCCAGCAGTATTATTGACTTTGTTAGGCTTATTTATTACTAGTATTTTGCTAGCAAAACAAGTTAAAGGCGGTTTGCTCATTGGCATGGCGTTCACTACAATCGCAGCAATGGGTTTAGGTTTAACTAAGATGCCTGCTACAAGTGCAGATATCTTTAACTTGGTACCACCAGTTCCAGTTGATACGTTCGCTCAACTAGATGTAATGGGCGCTATTAAATATGGCATCTTTTCTATTATTTTTTCTATTACTATTGTAGATATGTTTGATAATATCGGTACATTAATTGGTGTAACGAGAAAAGCTAACTTGGTAGATGAAAATGGTAAGTTCGAAGGTTTAAACAAAGCGTTGCTATGTACGTCTATTGGTGCTGCAGCAGGTGCCGTTGTAGGTACGTCTACAGTTACTTCTTATATTGAAAGTGCGGCAGCCGTTGCCGATGGTGGTCGTACAGGTCTTACGGCAGTAGTAACTGGCCTTTTATACTTGGTATCTTTGTTCTTTGCACCGTTGTTCTTATTGGTGCCGGTACAAGCGACAGCACCTGTACTGATTACTATTGGCGTATTTATGATGAGTGAAGTAACACATATTGATTTCACTGATTTCACGGAAGCATTGCCTGCGTTCTTAACAATTCTTCTTATGCCATTAACATTTAGTATTGCTCAAGGCTTATCCTTTGGCTTTATTTCTTATACATTAATTAAATTTGCTACAGGTCGTCGTCATGAAATTCATCCTATAATGTACATCATGACTGTGGCGTTCATCATTCACTTTGCTATTTAAATAGCATATACTATGAATCATATAGCATAGTCTATTAAAGGAAAATCTAGCGTAGTATATGGGCGCAGTACTTTAGGACTCTAATCACACGAGGAGGTTATATGAATTCGACACTTATTTTAAAAGGAAATATCTTATATACACCTGATCCCTCGGCATTTGTATCCATTCAACAGGGTTATGTTATTGCTGTAGACGGGGTGGTTGTTCATTGTGGTGAAAGTATTCCACCAGCGTATGCAGAGTGTGAGGTTGCTGATTACAAAGATAATCTCATCATTCCTGGCTTTGTTGATACTCATGCGCATGCACCGCAATATTGTAATCGTGGCCTTGGCATGGATAAGGAACTTTTACCATGGCTTGAAACCTATACATTTCCTGAAGAGGCTAAATTTAGTGACCAAGACTATGCTCGCCTAGTATATGGTGCCTTTGTTCACGATTTATGGCGCAATGGTACGACAAGAAGTATTTTGTTTGGAACTATCCATAAAGACAGCACATTAGTGTTGATGGAGCTTTTACAAAAAGCAGGATTATCAGCCTATGTAGGCAAGGTAAATATGGACCGAAACAGCCCAGAATTTCTTATAGAGGAAACGAAACAGTCTTTGCTCGATACAAAGGCTTGGTTAGATGAGGCGGCTCAGTTTGGTCCCTTAGTTAAACCTATCATTACACCGCGCTTTGTACCATCTTGTACGAGTGTACTAATGGAGGGGTTGGCTAAATTAGCTAAAGAGTACGATGTGCCAGTGCAATCTCATTTGTCGGAAAATCACGGTGAAATTGATTGGGTCGCATCATTACATCCTGAGTCGTCAAACTATACAGATGTGTACTATGAACATCATTTGATGGGTACCGTGCCAACTGTAATGGCCCATTGCATTCATTTGAGCGATGTAGAAATGGACCGTATGGCCGAGACGCAAACCATGGTATCTCATTGTCCATATTCAAATGTAAATCTCTCTAGCGGAATTGCACCAATTCGTAAATTGTTTGAACGAAATATACCAATTGGTTTAGGTTCCGACATTTCTGGTGGACATATTGTGTCGATGGCAAAGGTTCTTACCGAAGCCATTGGTCTATCGAAAATGAAATGGGCTGAAGTAGACAAAAACTATGCACCTCTTACCTTGAGTGAAGCCTTCTATATGGCTACAAAGGGAGGGGGGCAATTCTTTGGTCACGTTGGAAGCTTTGAAAATGGCTGTGAATTAGATGCTCTTATCATTGATGATTCCTTATTGTTTGATCCGAATGAACGTTCTTTGGAAGAGCGCTTAGAGCGGTGGTTATACGTAGGGGATGATCGTCATATCATTGAACGCTATGTGGCTGGTTGCGTAGCACCTAATCCAAAAGGTTAAAGACTACACCTCACAGAAAATAATATTGAATATGTAAAGCAGCTGGTTTGTATATCATTCAAACTAGCTGCTTTTTGTTGTGCCTCAAAGCTTGTGCTTGGTGCATGAGATGAGTCTTTGAATATGAGTTTTAGCCTTTCTTATAGCATTTTGTTAAAATGCTCGTAATAGCAGTAATTTTGCTCGTCAATTTACTTGGTGTATAATAAAAAAATGTACAAATTAAGAAAGTGGGGGACTTAATGGATATATTAGGAGCAAGGCGCTCTATTGAACAAAAGCTGTTGATGCAATCTATTGCCTTGATGGCCCTAGTTGCTGTCAGTGGTACTATAATGGGGATTGTTACGGGATCTAGTGCGGTCTTGTTAGACGGGGTATTTTCCTTTGTTGATGTGGTTATTAAGGTTATGATGCTTATGACCGCCAAGTTAGTTGCTAGAGAAACAAGCAAGCGATTTCAATTTGGCTTTTGGCAATTTGAACCACTCGTGTTGGCAGTAGAAGGCTTCTTTATCCTTCTCATCGTAATCTATGCCTTATCTAGTGGCATTACTGATCTTTTATCTGGTGGTCGTCACGTAGACTTTGGACCAGCTATTTATTATGCCATATTCTTTACCGTTGCAGATACAGCATATTATCTCTATGTGCGTCGTATTAATAAGAGCTTACAATCCAACTTAATTAAGTTTGATAATGTGAGTTGGTATGTCGATGCTCTGTTAGAGGCGGCCATTTTGATTAGCTTCGTTGTGGCTACTATGTTAGAAGGAACTGAATATGCTGAATGGGCAGCTTATATTGACCCAATTGTGTTGATTGTCTTAGCCGTACAGATGTTACCGTCCGCCATTCATATTATCGTACCATCCATGAAACAAATACTGGGTTGGGCACCAACTTCATTGCATAATGAAGTGCAAGAGATTATGGATCGCTTTATGGAAAAATATAATTTTAAAGATTATGTGACGAGCGTGCAAGTATATGGCAATACTCGAATCATTGAAATTGATATTTTAGTTCGTAAGAGTTTTCCATATCAAACCATTGCTGAAATTGATGCTATTCGCAATGAAATTGACCAAGAAATCGGTGGTAACCCAACAGAAAAATGGGTGACCATTTCTTTTACAGGCACTCGCAAATGGATGGCGAAAGATTATTTGTTGGATGAAGAAGATGATGAGTAGTAAAAATATTGATGAAAAGGCTAGTATATAACGCATAATTTAATGATAAATGCATTAATATATGGTATACTTAAACGTATTGAATATATTGTACGTAGCATAGTTGGAAAATGAGGTTTATAGCATGTTAGATTTAAAATTTGTCCGTGAAAATATTGATTTAGTGCAACAAAACTTAGATAATCGTCATACAAAAGGCGATTTGGAAACCTTTGTATCCGCTTATGATGAACGTCGTCAATTGATTGGACAAGTAGAAGAATTAAAAGCTCTTCGCAATTCTGTAACAGAAGAAATTAGCCAATTAAAACGCAATAAAAAAAATGCGGATGATAAAATCGCAGAAATGAAAAAAGTAGGCGATGAGATTGCTGAACTTGATAACCGTATTCGCGAAGTAGAAATAAAATTGCGCGATGCCGCATTGATGTTGCCAAATATGTGCGATGCATCTGTTCCTGTAGGTGCTGATGAAGATGAAAATGTGGAGCAACGCAAATGGGGCAAACCACGTCAATTTGATTTTGAGGTTCAAGCTCATTGGGATTTAGGTGAAAGCCTTGATATTCTTGATTTCAACCGTGCAGGCAAAATGAGCGGTGCTCGTTTTACGGTGTATAAAGGCTTGGGTGCTCGTTTGGAACGGGCTCTCATCAATTTCATGATTGATCTTCATGTAGATAAACATGGCTACACTGAAATGATGACTCCGTACATGGTAACTCGTGAAACTTTGACTGGCACTGGTCAATTGCCAAAGTTTGCGGAAGATATGTACCATGTAGAGGATACGGAGTATTTCTTGATTCCGACCGCTGAGGTTACATTGACTAACTATCATGGTGGTGAAATTTTAAGCGAAGAAGAATTGCCTAAATACTATACTGCGTTCACTGCATGTTTCCGCGCTGAAGCAGGTTCTGCAGGTCGTGATACTCGAGGTCTTATTCGCCAACATCAATTCAATAAAGTTGAAATGGTTAAACTGGCTAAACCTGAAGATTCTTTCAAAGAATTAGAAACATTGACAGATAATGCCGAAGAGGTATTACGTTTATTAGAATTACCGTTCCGTGTTATTACTCTTTGTACAGGTGATATGGGCTTCGGTTCTGCTAAAACTTATGATGTAGAGGTGTGGATGCCAGCACAAGGCAAGTATAGAGAAATTTCCTCTTGCTCTAATATGACTGATTTCCAATCTCGTCGTGCTAATATTAAATTCCGTCGTGGTTCTAAAGGCAAACCGGAACTCGTTCACACATTAAATGGCTCTGGTCTTGCAGTAGGTCGTACGGTAGCAGCTATATTGGAAAACTACCAACAAGCTGATGGCTCCGTTGTAATTCCAAAAGTTCTCGTACCATACATGGGTGGCGTTGAAGTAATTACACCAGAGAAATAAGTGGAGGCATTCTATGAAGTTCTTTATTGATACAGCAGAATTTGATGAGATAAAAGAGGCTTATGCCTTCGGTTTTATTGATGGTGTAACTACAAATCCATCTCTTATCGTGAAAGCTAAACGCGATTTAAAACAAGTTATTTCTGAAATTGCAAATCTTGTAGAAGGTCCTGTTAGTGCAGAGGTAATCTCCTCTGATGCTGAAGGCATGGTAACAGAAGCACATGACCTTGTAACGCTAGGTTCCAATGTGGTTATTAAAGTGCCTATGACCCCAGAAGGCCTTAAAGCTGTTGCTATTTTGAACAAAGAAGGCATTAAAACGAATGTGACCTTAGTATTCTCTGCAAATCAAGCCTTATTAGCAGCTCGTGCAGGTGCAACTTATGTGAGTCCATTTGTTGGTCGCATTGACGATATCAGCATGGATGGCCTTACATTGATTCAAGATATTGCAGATATTTTCGCTATTCATGAAATCGAAACTGAAATCATTGCTGCAAGTGTGAGAACACCGTTACATATTACTCAATGTGCTAAAGCTGGTGCTCATATTGCAACGGTTCCATTTAAAGTGCTCATGCAAGCTATAAAACATCCGTTAACTGATGCAGGGCTTGCAAAGTTTATGGAAGATTGGAAACAAGCTAATCAATAAGTTAAGTAGAGGCTCTAGGTAAGAGTCATATCAATACATAGAGGACTTATAAGGAGGCCCATTATGGATCGTACATTGTCGTTGGAATTTGCTCGTGTCGTTGAAGCAGCAGCTTTGCGAAGTGGTCGTTTGCTTGGCCGCGGTCAAAAGGATGCAGCCGATGGTCTTGCTGTAGATGCTATGCGTCAAGCTTTTGACTCCGTTCGTATTTCTGGTACGGTAGTTATCGGTGAAGGCGAAATCGATGAAGCGCCTATGCTTTATATCGGTGAACACGTTGGTGCTGGTGGCCCAGAAGTAGATATCGCAGTTGACCCTATCGAAGGGACAAACTTGATTGCAAAAGGACAAAATGGTGCTATTGCAGTTATGGCGATTGCTGAAAAAGGTGGCTTATTGCATGCACCAGATATGTACATGGAAAAACTTTGTGTTGGTCCTCGTGGTGCAGGTGCTATCGATATTACAAAGTCTTTGACCGAAAATATCAAAAATGTAGCAGCTAAGATGGAACGTAGTGTAGATGAAATCACTTTGGTTATGCTTGATCGTGAGCGTCATCAAGGCTTGATGAAAGAAGCGCGTGAAGTAGGTGCTCGTATTATGCTTATCTCCGACGGTGATGTTAATCCAGCGATGGAATGTTGTATCGAAGGTTCTGGGGTACACATGGTTGTAGGTACTGGCGGTGCACCTGAAGGTGTATTAGCAGCAGCAGCCTTGAAATGTGTAGGCGGCGATATGCAAGCTCGCTTAAAACCAGAAACAGAAGAAGAGATTCGTCGTTGTCATGAAATGGGTATTACCGATGTAAACCAAGTGCTTACGTTGGATGATTTAGTTCGCACTGATGATGTTATCTTTGCAGCGACTGCCATTACACGTGGTAACTTATTGAATCCAATTCAATATTTCCCAGGTGGTGCGCGTACACATACTATCGTAATGCGTTCTAAAACTGGCACGGTTCGTTTCCTTGATACAGTGCATATGGATCATAAGCTTAAAACATTAAAAGCAAAATAAGAAGAACGTCCTGAATGTACCCCAAAATTGGATCTAAATTTTGGAAGTATGTTCAGGACTTTTTTTCATTGTATTTTCTCACATTCTCTTGATGAGATATATCGAAAAATAGTATAATAACATTTAGTATATGACGTTATAAATACAAGGTCTTGTAGTTGATACAAGATGAACGATATAAAGTGTAGGAGGAATTCTGTTGGAAAAGTTAATCATTCAAGGTGGTAACCGGTTGGAAGGACGTGTACGTGTTAGTAGTGCTAAAAATGCGGTGCTCCCTATTATTGCCGGTACTTTGCTAGCATCAACGCCTAGTAAATTGCTTGAAATTCCAAATTTGGAAGATGTAGGTACGATTTGCCAAGTTATCGAGTCTTTGGGGGTTAAAATCACTCGTAATAAAGCAGATGATGAAATCATCTTCGATGCTTCTACATTGACTGCTACGGAAGCTCCTTACGAACTTGTACGTAAAATGCGTGCATCTTTCCTTGTTATGGGGCCACTTTTGGCGCGTAAAGGGGAGGCTAAAATCTCTATGCCTGGTGGTTGCGCTATAGGTGCGCGTCCTATTGATCTTCACTTAAAAGCATTTGAAGCATTAGGTGCTAAAATTGAAATTACTGAAGATTATGTATATGCTCACGCTCCTGAAGGCCTTAAAGGCACTCAAATTTACTTGGATTTTCCAAGTGTGGGGGCGACAGAGAACGTAATTATGGCCGCTTCTATGGCAGAAGGTAAAACTGTTATCGAAAATGCTGCGGAAGAGCCTGAAATCGTAGATTTAGCGACATTCTTGAATGCTATGGGTGCTAATATCCGCGGTGCTGGTACAAATGTGATTCGTATTGAAGGTGTGCCTCAATTACATGGTGCTATTCATACGGTTATTCCTGACCGCATTGAAGCTGGTACATACTTAATCGCAGCTGCTATGGCAGGCGGTGATGTATTCGTAGAAAATGCATTGCCAGAACATTTAAAACCTGTAGTGGCTAAATTAAAAGAAGCTGGTGTAACCGTAGAGGAAGAAATCGACGGCATTCGCGTTATCAGTACTGGTAAAGGCATTAAAGCAGTGGACATTAAAACATTGCCATATCCTGGCTTCCCAACGGATATGCAAGCTCAATTTATGGCTCTTACTACGATTGCGGAAGGCACTAGTACAGTAACAGAAACTGTATTCGAAAACCGTTTCATGCATGTTGCTGAACTTCGTAAAATGGGGGCTCATATCGACATCGATAATCGCCAAGCTATTGTAGAAGGTATGCCAAGTTTACATGGTGCTATAGTAAATGCTACTGATTTGCGTGCTGGTGCAGCTCTCGTATGCGCTGCATTGACTGCGGAAGGTAGAACTGAAGTAGGTCGTTTGCATCATATCGACCGTGGTTATGATGATTTTGTAGGTAAATTGCAAAGGTTAGGTGCTGATATTGTTCGGG